>CAOJXM010000041.1 GCA_948465625.1 uncultured Clostridium sp.
GTATTGTATAAGCCTTCTCTTTCCTTAGAACTTCTTTTTTTGTAATTATCAAACTCTGCCATTAATCTTTTATAGCGGTCGTTTAACTCATCTAATTCTTGTTGCATGCTATTTTGATTTGTGTCATGTCCTGCTGTTCCCTCTTGTTTTAAATCTTCCTCTACTTCTTCCTTCATCCTATAACCCTCTTTCCTTCATTTTTTTACTAATATATTTCATAACCGAAATAACTTTAGAATAATCCATTCTTTTTGGACCAATAATACCAATGGTTCCTAAATCCTTATCTTCAACGGAATGTTTAAACGTAACAATACTAAAATCTTTTAATTGTTCATTATCGTCTTCTCCTCCAATGTATACATTAATATCTTTTGCTACTCCAGAGTTTAACATATCTAACACTAACTCCTTGGCATCCAAGACATTAATAAAGTTTTTTGCAATTTCTAAACTTTTGAATTCTGGTAACTCAAAGGCTCTTTTGGCTCCTTCTAATAAAATGGTATTTTCTTCTTCTACTACTTTATTAATTTGCTCAATAATAGGTTTAATTACTTTTACACTATAATGGATTTCTGCTAAAATATACTCTTCCATTGGTTTATCAATTTTATCGAGCGGTTTTCCTTTTAACTTATTGTTAAATAAATTGTTTAAGGTTTCTACTTGATTTTGTGTAATATCTTCATCATACTTAATTATCGTTTCTTTTACCATTCCACTATCGGTTACAATTACAATCATTAACATTCTACTTCCGAAGTAAAACAAATTTCATTTCTTCAATGATTTGCAAATTACTCTTTGGACCTACTGCTACTGTAGTATAGTGTGTGATTTCTGATAGCGTTGTGGTTGCAATTTTAGTTAAATCCTCAATCTCATTGACTTTCATTTCCAATTTTTCTTGTATGTATTTAATTTCTTCTAGACTAATATCATCCTCTTTGATTAATTCATCCACATAAAATCGATATCCTTTTGCTGATGGTACTCTCCCAGCAGAAGTATGTGGTTTATCTAAATAGCCATGATTTTCTAACTCTGCTAACTCATTTCTAACAGTTGCACTGCTATAATCCAAACCATACTTTTTTACTAAGGCACCAGAGCTAACTGGTTCTGCTGTACTTACATACTCATCAATCACTGCTTGCAATATCTTTTTTTTCCTATCATCTAGCATAATCTCACCTCTTTTTTAGCACTCGATATGTTAGATTGCTAACTTCGTATCTATATTATAACCAAAATTAGCAAATGTCAACCCCATTTGCTAATTTTATTTGTGAATTTTTTGTGTCCAATCGTATTATAAAAATTTTTCATATACTATAAAAATGGCTATTATATCTAATAAATAAATGATAACATTTGCTACATTTTGTATTGATAAATTTTGCTTATATATTCGCAACCTTTTAATATATTCTTCTGCTTTTTCTCTATATATTTGTAATCCCTCTTTCTTGGTATTTGGTCTTCTCTCAACTATATCTTGTATTTCACTTGTTTCTACTTTATACTCTAATTCCATTTCAGTTGTCATCCCTTTTATTAGCATATCATTAAAACTCATCCTATATCTTAATATTTCACCATTATGTTCACCTATGTTTGGTTTTACACTTGGGTAAAAATCTAATTCATAATATGTATTTAAACTATTAGATTGTATTGCATTATTCAATATGTCTATTTTATTGTCTGCCTCTTTTTGATTGTAGCAAACTATCATAATCTTTATGCATAAAATTATTACTACAATAATACTTGATATGATGATTATACTTTTTGAACTTATATGAATTGTTATTTTTGAATTTATTATATCTTTAAACAATAACACTAACATGATTATAACAATATTAGCCCAAAAAATTGTATTTATCGCAATCATAGCAAAATATATATATTTTATAAACCAAAACTCATATATTTCTGACATTGTATTTGCTAATATAAGATATCCCTTATCTATGACTAATAATATTATTAGAGGTACAATATAATATTTAACTATATTCTTAATAAATAGCTTATTAAATTGAGAAAAATCAATTTTATCTAAAAACTTACATAGAATTAAAACAGATAATATAGCTCCATAACTCAATCTTCTTATCAGCAAACACAAGCCTATATTTATTCCCAAAACAATGGAATTCAATAGGATTACAACTTTTTTATTGTTTGTTATCTTATTTAATTTCAGATTAAATAAGATAAGTGCAATGATAGCAAAAAATAGTACTAAATAATTCTCTACAATTGGCATATTTATCCCTACAATTTCAGTAAAAAGAATTATGATTATCGATATAATTAACATTGTCCAATTTTCTTTCATCGTTATTTTCTGTCCTCCTTGATAGTATTTACTAATCATATTTTATTAGTAAATACTTTTATTTCAAATTTCTAATTTGTGTTTTATATAGTTACATCCCCAAAAAGAACCGTCCCTGATGACCCCATTATCCGTGTTAAACTCTCATAATATGAATTATATAACTGGCTATAATATCCACCTGTTTGCATTAGTTCGTTATGGCTACCACTTTCTACAATTTCTCCTTTGTTTAGCACAATAATTTTATCTACATTTACAATGGTTGCTAGCCTATGTGCAATAAAAATGGATGTTTTTTGTGCTGATATTTTATCAATTGACTTTTGGATTAATTTTTCGGTTGTGGTATCAATGTTAGCAGTTGCCTCATCTAAAATAAATATGGATGGATTATGAGCAAATATTCTGGCAAAAGCCAATAATTGCTTTTCTCCTGCTGAGTATGAAGTTCCCCTTTCTTTTGCTACTTCATACATTCCATTTGGTAAAGAGTTAACAAACTCTTCTGCAGATGATAACCTAATTGCTTCATAGACTTGCTCATCTGATATGTTCGTATCTCCTAGTCTAATATTCTCCCTTATATCTGTTGCAAAAATAAATGGATCTTGCAAAATAATTCCAATTTTCTTTCTTAGGGAACGAATATTAATTTCCTGAATATTTACACCATCAATCAAAATCTCTCCTTTTTGTATTTCATAAAATCGATTGATTAAATTGGTAATGGTTGTTTTTCCAGAGCCAGTCTTTCCTACTAAAGCAATACTTTGCCCTGGCTCTATCACAAAGCTAACATCTTTTAAAATCCAATTTTCGTTATCATACGAAAACCACACATGTTTAAATTCAATTCTTCCTTCTATCTTATCTAATTTTCTCCCTTTTTCTAAATCCTCTTGGTATGGAGTTTGGTCTAATATTTCATAAATTCGATTAACGGATACCATCGCTTCTTGTACCACTTCTATATTTTCGATAATATTGTTAATGGGCTCAAATATCTTTTTGATGTAAGTAACAAACATAAAGATAACTCCCACTTCTAAATGGATTCCTAGCCAATGTTCCATACTTGCCCAAATAATTAACGAAATACCTAAGTTTTCCAAAATAATCATAATGGCTGGTAACAATCCCTCTAAGATACCTGCCATAAGCTTTGAATCGCGAAATTGTTTGTTTAATTCTTCACACTCTGCTTGTTTTTCTTTTTGTCGATTAAAGATTTTAATGATTTTAATTCCATAAATCGACTCTGCCAAAAATGTATTAACATTCGTCCTTATCACTTTTGACTTCTCATAAATCTTTTTTAAGATTGTAGTAATAACGATGGATGAAACAACAATAAACGGTACAATGATGAAAGAAAGTAAACTCATTTGTATACTCATATACAACATCATAGCCAAAATAACAACAATTAAAATAACATCTTTTAAATATTCGGTAACCACTTCTTTAAAAAAGGTACTAATATCTTCTACATCATTAGTCGTTCGAACAAATAGCTTCCCTGCTGAAGTTTTATCATGAAATGGAATATTAGCAAATTGTATAAATTGATATAATTTATTTCTCAAATTGTATACTACGTTTTCGCCCATCATATTGGTCGTAGTATCTGCTATAAAATTTAAAATATTACCAATTACCACAATTGCCAAATAGGCTGCGCCAATCATTCCAATCGTAATACCAGCATTTTCCCAAATGCCTTTGCTCATATAGTCATCGATTGCTACTTTTATGAAATATGGTTTTACAATTTCACCTATATTTACCATGAATGATATCAATGTAACAATCACAATAATTTTTAGATATGGTCTTATCATTTCTGCCATTTGTTTTATTGTTTTATCCCTCTGTTTTTTTCCTTTCATCTTCTCCTCATCCCTTAATTCAAAATTGATTCTTTCGTATTGATTACCTGTTGTTTGTAATAATTATAATATTGATTATGCCTATTGATTAACGCTTCATGTTTTCCCTGTTCTACAATTTTGCCATCTTCTAATACAATAATTGTATCACTATGCTTAATATCTGATATTCGGTTTGATATGATAATACAAGTTTTATCTTGTGTTAATTCCCTTATATTTTTTAACAATGCCTCTTCTGTTTTATTATCCAATGCACAAAAAGCATCATCAAAAATCACGATTCTACTTTGTTTTAAAAATGCTCTAGAAATAGCTACTCTTTGCTTTTGTCCTCCTGATAAATCTATTCCTCTTTCTCCAATTACGGTATGAATTTTATCTGGCATAGCATTAATTTCGTCATAAATAACTGCCTTTTTGGTACTAATCTCTATTTCCTCGTTCTCATATTCCTCTTTAAACATACTAATATTATCTTTGAGTTTAGCAGAAAAAAGAAAATTATCCTGTGTAATATAGCAAATATTTTCACGCAATTGCTCAATGGCAATGTCATTGATATCTTTTCCATCAATGAATATTTTATCTCGTTCTACCTCATAAAGTCTAGTTAACAGATTGACTAATGTTGTTTTTCCTCCACCAATGGCTCCAATTATTCCTAAGGTTTCTCCTTTTTTTAAGTTAATACTAACATTTTCTAATGCTGGTATCAAAAATTCTGGATAACGGAACGTTAACTCCTTTATTTCAATGTTTCCTTCTATTGCTTCCACTGGCTGTGGTAGCGATTCTTTTAGCATTCTTGTATGAATTTTTTCCTTTTCCATTTGAAATACCTTATCTAATCTAGCATAAGCAATTTGTGCCCTTTTCCATCTTGAAATTAAACTTGGTAACCAACTAACTGGTCCGTAAAACAATCCAATATAGGAATTAAATGCAACAAATTCTCCCACTGTAATTTGATTTTGTAAAATCAAATTCGAACCATATAATAAAGAAATTCCATAGCAAATTCCAAAACACATTTTAATCGAAATATTTAAAAGAGTGGCATGAACATCAACCGCATTGTTATGCCCTCTTAACTTAGCATTTAACTTCTTAAACTTCTTAATTTGTTGATGTTCTTGTGAATATGCTTTTGTTGTTTTAATCGCATCTGTACTTTCTTGTATATACTCTGATAATTCCGTAAAAGTGCTTTGTGCCTTTTGAAAACTTTTTTCCAAATACCCCTTTATTTTTACAACCAAAAATGCTGTTATCACAATGGGAATTAATGTTATCATTGTTAACTTTAAATCTACATTTACAATCATTGCATACACAACAAATATCGTATATGCTACAATTCTCGTTCCATAAGAAAAAATTCTAGCTGTACATACTCTTATCTCACTAACATCTTTTACAAAATAAGACATTAATTCTCCATTCTTCTTATTTTGTATTTCATAAATCTTTAACTTTAATAACTGGGAAAACAATACATTCTTTAATTCCATTTCCACACTTCTTGGCAAATAGGTATCAAAAAACTTCCAAATTACCCTAATTACCAACAAAGCAAACGAAATTCCCATTAGTGAATACACACACATCATGATTTGTGTACGGTTCGCTGAAATATCGTACATATAATCAATCATTTTGCCAATCATCGTTGCTGGAATGGTAAGCAAATAAATATTAATAATAATAAATACAATTTGAATTAAAAACTTCCACTTATACTTTTTTCCTATCTTCTTGAGTGCTTCTTTCATCTTTTTTCTCCTCCATGTCCCCATTAGGGACGGTTCTTTTTGGTCCAATTGGGACCAAATGGGACGCTTTTTAACTTTTTAAACGAATTCCTCCCATACTAAATTAGCCAAGTCAATCCCTTTTTTTGTTAATTTAATGGAATTTCCATCGATTTCTAGTAATTCTTCCTCATCTAATTTGTCTAGTTCTTCTCTAAAGATATAAATTGGATTGTCCACAAATTTATTCTTAAATTCGCTAATGCTAACTCCTTCTAGCATTCTTAAACCTAACATCATATATTCTTTCATTTGTTCATCTCTTGTTTGTTTTTCGTGTATAATCACTTTATTATTGGCTATATATTCTTCTATTTCTTCTGAATTAGAACTTCTTACTCCATTCAAATAAGAATGTGCTGCTGAGCCAAATCCAATATATTCTTTTTGCTTCCAACAATCTACATTGTGTTTTGATTTATAACCTGGTTTTGCAAAATTAGATATTTCATAATGTTTATATCCTTGGTGTTCTAGTTCTGCTTTTGCATACCAATACATTTTTCTTTCTTCTTCCTCAGAAGGCAGGTTCCTTAATCGTTTCTTTTGATAAGCTCGATATAGCTTTGTGCCTTCTTCTAAAATCAATGAATAAAGAGAAATATGCTCTGGATTCAATTTAAGTACTTGTTCTAAAGTCTCTTCTACCATTTCCATTGTCTGCCCTGGCAAGCCAATCATCAAATCAACATTTATATTACTAAAACCAATTTCTCTTGCTAATTGATAGGTTTCTAAAAAACTAGCATAACGATGAATTCTTCCAATTTTCATGAGCACATCATTATCCGTTGTTTGTAAGCCAATGCTTAATCGGTTAATTCCTGCTTCTTTATAGACTACCAATTTCTCACGAATAATACTGCCTGGATTTACTTCTATGGTAATCTCTAGTACTTCATCTACAAATTTGAAATTTTCTTTGATACATTCTATTACTTCTAAAATTTGCTCTGGTTTTAGATAAGATGGTGTTCCTCCTCCAATATAAATGGTGGATACTTTTACCTCTTTTAATTTCTTAGCTCTTTGCCTAATTTCTTCTTTTAATGCTTGGATATATTGTGGTGCCATTAATATTTTTCCTTCATATGATTTAAAATCACAGTAATTACATTTTTTTACACAGAATGGTATATGGATATAAATTCCTATTTCTTTCATATTTTTTCCTTTCTTTCTCCTTATTTTTCTTCATATTCTACTTCTACTAAATACAACCCTTGTGGTGGTAATGTTTTTCCTGCCTTTTGCCTATCCTTACTTTCTATAATTGGCAAAATTTCTTCTGGTTTTATTTTTCCTAGCCCTACTTCAACAACCGTCCCCGCTATAATTCGTACCATATTATACAAAAATCCATTTCCTGTTAATTCCAAGATAATGTTATTCCCTTTTTCGAATATCTCTGCTTTATAAATGGTTCTAACACTACTCTTACTACTGGTTCCACTTGCCTTAAATGCTGAAAAATCATGTTCTCCTTCAAAATAAGAAATTGCTTTTTTCATAGAAGCTACATCTAACTTAGGTGAAAAGCAATATTCCAAATTTCGATAAATAGCTGTTCCATGTTTCGAATTATTTATAATGTATCGATAAGTCTTTCTTTTGCAATGATACCTTGCATGAAAGTTTAAATCTACCTCTTCTGCTTTTTTAATTCGAATACTTTTCTTTACGTTTGCATTGATGGCAATTGCTATTTTCTCAATTGGTATATTAGAATTTGTTTTAAAATTTGCTACTTGTCCTAATGCATGCACCCCTGCATCTGTCCTTCCGAGAGGCATTTAATTCTACTACTTCTCCTGTTATTTGTTCGATTGCTTTTTCTATGGTGCCTTGTATATTTAACTTATTTGGTTGCTTTTGCCAACCATTAAAGTCTTTTCCATCATATTCAATGGTCAATTTT
>CAOJXM010000042.1 GCA_948465625.1 uncultured Clostridium sp.
ATCAACCACCAAATAAGAGAAGAGGCAGACCAAGATGAAGAATATGTAAGGCAATATTGCAAAAAAAATAACATAAATTTTTATGCAAAAAGAATAGATATTATAAAATATGCCAATACTAATAAAATAGGAACAGAAGAAGCAGGAAGAAAAATAAGATATGAGTTCTTTGAAGAAATAAAAGAAAAAACCAAATCTAGTAAAATTGCAACAGCCCATAACCAAAACGATAACGTAGAAACCGTATTCATGAAACTAATACGAGGAAGTGGACTAACTGGTTTAAGAGGAATTGAAGTAATAAGAGAAAACAAATACATTCGACCACTCATTCAGTGCCAAAGAGAAGAAATCGAAGAATACTGTAAACAAAACAACTTAAAGCCAAGAATGGATCAAACCAACCAAGACAATCAATACACAAGAAACAAAATAAGAAATTGTTTAATCCCATACATACAACAAGAATTTAATCCAAATCTAGTACCAACCATAGAAAGGCTAAGTAATATTGTAAAACAGGAAGATAACTATATCCAAGAGCAAATGAAACAAAAATATAAAGAAATCATACAAAAACAAGAAAAACAGCAAATTGTACTAGACATAAAAAACTTCAACCAACTAGAAACAGTCATAAAAAATAGAATGATACGATATATTATTAATGATATTCTAAAATTATCATTTACAATAGAAAATATTCATATAAAAGACATTATCAAATTGTGTAATAAAAATATTGGGAACAAATATCTGCTTCCCAATAAAAAAATAAAAATTTTAGTAAAAAACAATCAAATATTTTTTATGTCTCTTCTATAAGGTTCCGTAGAGAAAACCTTTATATAAGCGAATTTGACATAGAAATTTAATAAAAAAACTATTGCAAAAGCAAAAAGATTGTGTTATATTTCTCTACAACAAGATAGAAGTCAAGAATTTAAGGAGGAAATGAATTGTGAAAAGCGGATTAAAAACATTAGGAATGTGGCTAATTATTGCAGTCATATTTGTTGTACTATTAACAACCGTATTAGAAGGAACAGATACCAAAATGTCTTACTCAGAATTAGTAACAAAAATAGAAGCAACAGAAGTAAAAGACATAGAAATATCAGCAGATAATACAAAAGCCTATATTACCTTAAAAGGAGAAAATGTAAAAAAAGAGGTAAACATACCAAACATCGAAAGCTTTATGGACTATGTACAAGAACCACTAAAAGCAGGTAATCTATCATTAAAAGAAAGAAATCAATCATTATTTATTACCTTATTAGGACTATTAACACCATTTGGATTATTAATCATCTTCTTAATCTTCTGGTTCTTTGTAATGAGTGGAAACCAACAAGGTGGAAACAAAACCATGACATTTGGAAAAAGCAAAGCCAGACTATTAAACACAACCGACAAAAACAGAATAACCTTTGAAGATGTAGCAGGAGTAGATGAAGAAAAAGAAGAACTACAAGAAATTGTAGAATTCTTAAAAAATCCTAGAAAATTTACCGAAATGGGAGCAAGAATACCAAAAGGAGTTCTATTAGTAGGGCAACCAGGAACAGGTAAAACCTTACTTGCCAAAGCAGTAGCAGGAGAAGCGGGTGTACCATTCTTCATCATCAGTGGTTCTGACTTCGTAGAAATGTTTGTTGGTGTTGGTGCATCTAGAGTAAGAGACCTATTTGAAGAAGCAAAGAAAAAAGCACCATGTATCATCTTCATTGATGAAATTGATGCAGTAGGACGTCAAAGAGGTGCAGGACTAGGTGGAGGACATGACGAAAGAGAACAAACCCTAAATCAATTATTAGTAGAGATGGATGGATTTGGTACCAACGAAGGAGTTATTGTATTAGCAGCAACCAATAGACCAGACGTACTAGATAAAGCACTATTAAGACCAGGAAGATTTGACAGACAAATCGTTGTATCAGCACCAGATGTAAAAGCAAGAGAACAAATATTAGAAGTACATGCAAAGAAAAAGAGATTAGCAGAAGATGTAGAACTAAAAACCATAGCAAAAAACACTTCAGGATTTGCAGGAGCAGACCTAGAAAATGTATTAAATGAAGCAGCACTATTAGCAGCAAGAAGAAACTTAAATGAAATAGGAATGGCAGAAATTGAAGACGCTATGGTAAAAGTAACCATGGGTCCAGAAAAGAAAACAAGAGTAAGAAGTGAAAAAGAAAACAAATTAGTAGCTTATCATGAAGCAGGTCATGCTGTTGTTAGTAGATTCTTACCAACCCAAGATGCAGTACATCAAATCTCAATTGTACCAAGAGGAATGGCAGGAGGATACACCATGTATCGTCCAACCGAAGACAAATCATTTATGTCAAAATCAGAAATGGAAGAAACCATTGTATCCTTATTAGGAGGACGTGTAGCAGAACAATTAATACTAGATGACATCTCTACAGGAGCAAGCAATGATATCGAAAGAGCAACCAAAATTGCAAGAAATATGGTAACTAGATATGGTATGAGTGAAAGAGTAGGTGCAATTATGCTAGGTTCAAGCCAAGAAGAAGTATTCTTAGGTAGAGACTTTGCACAAGCAAAAGAATATTCAGAAGAAACAGCAGCTATTATTGATGAAGAAACAAAGAGAATTATCGACACCGCATACAACACAGCAGCAGAAATCTTAAAAGCAAACATCGATAAACTTCATGTAGTAGCAGGCATCCTATTAGAAAAAGAAAAAATCGATGGAGAAGAATTTGAGCAAGTATTTAATGCTTAAAATAAAACAAAAGGAGTCCTATTTTAGGGCTCCTTATAGCGATATATAAGGTTTTTACACTGAAAGACTACATAAAAAATAAAACTTGTAATAAAAATGTAATAATACTGTAATATTTAAGAAATAATCTTACAGACACAAGCAAAACCAAAAAACATACGTATAAGACAAAAGACACACTGAGCAAAAACGCCTAAAACTAGGCGTTTTTATTTTGTTTAACATAATGCGTAGTCTTTGACATTACTCCATTTATGGAATATCATACTAATACAACTTTCAAACAAAAGATAGCAAAATTAAAGAAGCAATAAATGGGGGAGATTAAAAGTGAAGGTAACAAAAAGAGATGGTCGAATTGCAGAATTTGACGAAGACAAAATCATCATAGCAATCAGCAATGCAAACAAAGAAGTTGGAGGAAAAGACAAAATATCCAGAGCATCCATAGAAGAAATCGTAAAATTTATTGCAGACAAAAAACAAGCGACCATGACAGTAGAAGAAATACAAGACATCATAGAAAGAAAACTAATGGAATTTGGAAAATTCACTTTGGCCAAAAAATACATTTTATATCGAGACAGGCATGCACTCGTACGTCAAGCAAACACGACAGACGAAAGCATATTAACCCTAGTACGAAATAAAAACAAAGAAACAGCAGAAGAAAATAGCAACAAAAACTCATCTTTAGTATCCACACAAAGAGACTTAATAGCAGGAGAAACCTCAAAAGACTTAACAGACAGAATGCTATTACCAGAGCGAATTGTAAAAGCACACAACGATGGAGTTATCCATTTTCATGATAAAGACTACTTTTTACAACCAATGCACAACTGTTGCTTAGTCAATATAAAGGACATGCTAGACAACGGCACCGTTATGAATGGAAAAATGATAGAAAGCCCAAAAAGTTTTCAAGTAGCCTGTACCATTATGACACAAATCATAGCAGCCATTGCCAGTAGCCAATATGGTGGACAATCTGTAGACATTCGTCACTTAGGAAAATACCTAAGAAAAACCTATGACAAATGCTATAAAAAAAGACATGCCAAATATATAGAAAAAGGATATTCAGGGGAAGAAGCAAAAACAAAAGCAACCGAAGATGCAATCGATAAAAGACAAGAAGAACTAGAAAGTGGAGTACAAACCATACAATATCAAATTAATACACTCATGACAACAAACGGACAAAGTCCATTTGTTACCATATTCATGTACTTACGAGAAGAAGACGAGTACATTGAAGAAAATGCCATGATAGTAGAAGAAATCTTAAAACAACGTCTACAAGGAATCAAAAACGAGCAAGGTGTATACGTTACACCCGCCTTTCCAAAACTAATCTATGTATTAGACGAAAACAACTGCCTAAAAGGTGGAAAATATGACTACATTACCAAACTAGCCGTAAAATGTTCTTCTAAAAGACTATATCCAGATTACATATCTGCCAAAATCATGAAACAAAACTACGAAGGAAACGTATTTAGTCCTATGGGATGTAGAAGCTTCCTATCGACCTGGCAAAACGAAAAAGGAGAATATGTATTTGAGGGAAGATTCAACCAAGGAGTAGTAAGCATCAACTTACCACAAATCGGAATTATTGCAAACGGAGACGAAAAACGTTTTTGGCGATTACTAGACGAAAGACTAGACTTATGTTTTGATGCTTTAATGTGTAGGCACAAAGCGCTAAAAGGAACACCATCTGATGTATCACCAGTACACTGGCAATATGGTGGAATTGCTAGACTAAAAAAAGGAGAAACCATAGACAAGCTATTAGAAGGTGGTTACTCAACCATATCATTAGGATATATTGGGCTATATGAGACTACAAAACTAATGAAAAATGTTAGTCATACCACAAAAGAAGGAGAAGAATTCGCCTTAAAACTAATGAATCACCTAAAAGAAACCACCGATAAGTGGAAAGAGCAAACTGGAATCGGATTTGGACTATATGGCACACCAGCAGAAAGTCTATGCTATCGATTTGCTAGAATTGATAAAGAACGATTTGGCGATATCGAAAACATTACAGACAAAGGCTATTACACCAATTCTTATCATGTCGATGTAAGAGAAAAAATAGATGCCTTTCATAAATTAAAATTTGAAAGCAAATTCCATGGTATTTCATCAGGAGGAGCAATTTCTTATGTAGAAATACCAAACATGAAAAAGAACTTGCAAGCATTAGAAGAAATTGTAAAATTTATCTATGATAACATACAATATGCAGAATTTAACACAAAATCAGACTATTGCCATGAATGTGGATTTGATGGAGAAATTATCATCAATGAAAACAATGAATGGGAATGTCCACAATGTCATAATAAAAACCACAACAAAATGAACGTTACAAGAAGAACCTGTGGATACTTAGGAGAAAACTTCTGGAACGTAGGAAAAACAAAAGAAATCAAATCAAGAGTATTACATTTATAGGGGGAATAATTATGTATTATGCAGATATAAAAGAATGTGATGTAGCAAATGGACCAGGTGTTAGAATATCATTATTTGTAAGTGGGTGTACCCACCACTGCAAAGGATGTTTCAACCAAATTGCATGGGACTTTAACTATGGAAAAGAATTTACACAAGAAACCATAGACAAAATCCTAAAAGATTTAGACAAAGACTATATCGATGGAATTACCTTATTAGGAGGGGAACCATTAGAATATGCTAATCAAAAAGGATTATTACCATTAATTAGACAAATCAAACAAAAACTACCAAACAAATCAATTTGGTGCTTTACTGGATATGATTTTGAAAAAGATGTCATGGGAAGAATGTACCAAAACTGGGAAGAAACCAGAGAATTGATTTCAGATATTGATGTCATAGTAGATGGAAAGTTTGAAGAAGAAAAGAAAAATATTGCATTAAAATTCAGAGGGTCTGAAAATCAAAGATTAATTGATGTAAAGAAGAGTGTGGCAGCTAACCAAATTATTTGGGCCAATGTAGACGATTCTGAAATCAAAAAAGCAAATTAAAGAAAAAGTGAAGGAATTATCTCCTTCTTTTTTTCTATCCACCCCAACTAATATTATACAACCAAAATTTTTAGAAGATTTAGGAATAGAGGCAGAAGTAATTCAAAAAATTATGGATGAAAATGGTAAAGACATAACGTCTTTAAAAGCAAGAGTAGATGATTTAACAGAGCAAATCAATGTTAAAGAAACTACTATTGCAGAGAAAAATAACAAAATAGCTGAACTTGAAAAAGTGGATGTTGAAGCTATTAAAACAGTAGAATATGAAAGAGGAAAAACAGATGGTTCTAAAGAAATTGAGGTTTTCAAAAAGCAAAATGCTTTAGACAAGGCTTTATCACAGTATAAAGCCAAAGACGCTAGTATTTTAAGTAAAATGCTAGACATGAATAAGGTTAAATTTGATGATAAATTTGAAATCGTGGAAGGTTTAGAGGAACAAATAAATCTTTTAAAAGAAAGCCACGATTATTTATTTGATAGTGATAACCCTAAGCCACAATTTACAGGAAATATAAACCAACCAAAAGGAAATGCAATTACAAAAGAAGCATTCCAAAAAATGTCTTATAAAGACAGGATTGCTTTAAAAAGTGAGCAACCAGAAGTATATCAAAATTTAAAAAATGAATAGGAGGAATTTAAAACGGCAGATATAGATAATGTAACAAAAATAGCAAATTTAATTGACCCAGAGGTCATGACCGATATGATTTCGGCAAAATTACCAAATAAAATTAGGGTAGCACCTTTTGCAAAGGTAGATACCACTTTACAAGGTGCGGAAGGAGATACTATTACAGTGCCTAAGTTTGCATATATTGGGGACGCAGAAGATGTAGCAGAAGGAGTTGAATGTGGTCTAACTACATTAGAAACATCAAGCGAAAAAGTAACTGTTAAGAAAGCAATGAAAGCAGTTGGATTAACAGATGAAGCAGTTTTATCCGCACACGGAGACCCAGTTGGAGAAACCAATAACCAATTGGCACTATCAATTGCATCAAAAATTGATAATGATTGTATGGACGCATTAACAGACGAAAAAGCAGAAGGAATATATGGGGCAGAGTTAAATGAGGCAATTGTTGTAATTAGTTCTTTTAGTGGAGCTTCAATTAGTTATGCAGTAAAAAGAAAGGGAGATCCAATTCAAGGATATGTAACTGTAACAGATTCAAAAGTAACTTTTACAAAAGGAGAATATAGTGCATCATAGAAAGAGTGCCAATGTGGCACTCTAATATTTTTATTAGGAGGGAAGCAAAAGAATGAGTGATGGAAAGATTAGAGTAAAATCAGAAACTATATATTCTATAGAAGTAAATGATAAAGGAGAATGTATTTATTTAGACATGTCTGATATCGGTTTACAAGCTAAGTTAGTAGAATGTTTTGATTTAATCAATAAAGAGACAACTAAGTTTTCAAAAAAAGAGAATGAGTTGTTAGAAAAGTCAAAAAAAGAAATTGAGGAAGAAAACAAAGAATTATTTTCTAAAACTGACAAAGAATATATTCAATTACAACAGGGATTTTACAAGACTTGCAGAGAAATAATGGATAATTTTTTAGGGCAAGGAGCATGTCAAAAGATATTTGGAGATGCTAATTATCCTAAAATGTACATTGATTTATTTGAACAATTAGAGCCACATTTCAAAAAAATGGGATTAAATAAACAAAAAATGGAGAAAGACTTGTATAATAAATATATGAAAAAAAATACACAAGTATTAAAATAGGTTATAAAACTTTAATATGGTACAGTATAAGCAAGATATAAATAAAAAATAACAAGAAAACTTTATTGTAATAAAGCAATCTTGCTATTTACTAATTATTTATATCTTTTGTATCTCTTAATTCATCAACCGCATGACGAGTCGCAGCGACTACAAATGCAGTAAAAGTTGTTTGTTTGCCTTCAATGGCATTTTCAACATCCTCAATTAAATCGTTAGGAAATCTAATCGAACGTTGGGAGGTTGAGGGAATGATAGGTATTTTAAAATTGCTCATAGTAATTCCTTAATGTTATCATTATACATAATATATTAAAATGTGCATGTGGTACGATTGGGTTACGAATGGGTTGCACATAGTGTAGTATAAGCGAATATAGATACAAAACTTATCGAAAT
>CAOJXM010000043.1 GCA_948465625.1 uncultured Clostridium sp.
AATGATTTTCCTACTGCTGATATACCTAAAAATGCTAAAAAATTAGATAGTGAAGAAGATATGAAGAAAATGCAAATAAAAGCACTACCTTTTATGATACCATCTGTTTTACTTTGCTTTATATGTATGTTTGTAAAAACATTTATTGCAAATGAAAAAATAATAAATATAGGTTTTCTATTTATAGGAGTTATTATAGGATTTTTCTTAATAATTGTTCACGAATTATTACACGCTATTGCTTTTCCTAAAAATGCAACAGTATATATAGGAATAATGCCCAAAAGTTTAACAGCAGTTGCATTATCTTCAAGTCCAGTAAAAAGGAATCGTTTTATATTTTTAAGTATATTACCAATTATTTTAGGAATAATTCCGTTAGTTATATTCTGTTTTAGTAACAATAGGTTAAAAGAATTAAATGGAATATTGTTTGGAATGGCAATAATGGGGATGGTAGGAGTTTATCCTGATATTTATAATATAGTTAATATTTTAAGAGAAGTACCAGAGAATGCTACAATTCAAAATAATAAAAACGAAACATACTATTTTGAATAAAAGAGTAATCGTAATTTATGGAGAAGATAATATAGGAAAATATGAAAAGATAACTAATACCGAAAATCTAATAAATGAAATTAAATCAATGGAATATTTTGATACAGATAAATTAAAAGAAATTGCTTATAGGCTTGTTACCAACCGATAAAATTTCAAGAAATTTTATACAACTTAAAGCATATATATTTTTACAAGAAATTCGTCAAAACCTTGAGATGAGATAATTACAAGGTTTTGCTCAGTTAGTGGACTTTTTAAACTGTATATGCTATAATAGTGAACGAAAGAAGGAGGAAAGAAATATGAAAGAGTTAAAAGGTACAAAAACAGAAAAGAATTTAATGGATGCTTTTGCAGGAGAGTCTCAAGCAAGAAATAAGTATACTTTTTATGCAAGTAAAGCAAAAAAAGAGGGATATGAGCAAATTGCAAGTTTGTTTTTAGAAACAGCAGATAATGAGAAAGAGCATGCTAAACTATGGTTTAAATTATTGCATGATGGAGAAGTTCCAGATACAGCAACAAATTTGGATGATGCAGCAGCAGGGGAAAATTATGAATGGACGGATATGTATGAAAGAATGGCAAAGGAAGCAAGAGAAGAAGGATTTGATAAAATTGCTTTTTTGTTTGAAGAAGTTGGAAAAATAGAGAAGGAACATGAAGAAAGGTACAGAAAACTTTTAGCTAATGTAGAAGGTGGGTTGGTATTTAGTAAAGAGGGAGATACTATTTGGAAATGTAGAAATTGTGGACATATTGTAATTGGAAAGAAAGCCCCAGAGGTTTGCCCTGTATGTAATCACCCAAAAGCATATTTTGAAGTAAAAACAGAAAATTATTAAGAGGAGAAACTTGCAAAATTAGTAAAGGTGCAGTACTAAAAATAGTACTGTATTTTTTTATTAGGAGAAATATGGAAGGTTGTTGTGTTTTATAATGCAGAATATCCAGAGTTATATCCTAAAGAACGAATACAAGATAAAAGAGATTATATAAAGCCATTAATAAATAGTGGAAAACTAGAGATGACAATATCCAATAAGCCAACAAGTAAAAACCAAAAATATGTTACAATTCAATAAAATAATGAACAGCAACAGTATGAATGAATAAAATAAAAACAAACAGTAATAAAAACTATTCTCGAAATGAGAGTAGTTTTTTCTTGTTCTAATACAACCTTAATGGGAATACAATGTACAAAACAGCAAATTGAGGGGGTATTCGACTTGAAAGCTATTTCAATAGAAGAACGTGCAATTAACCTAGCACATTACATTATAGATTCAAAAGATACAGTAAGAGGAGCAGCCAGAAAGTTTGGGATTAGTAAAAGTACAGTGCATAAAGACGTAAGTGAAAGACTACTTAAAATTAATCCAGTATTGGCCATTGAAGTAAGAAGAATACTAGACGAAAATAAAGCAGAAAGACACATTCGAGGAGGAATGGCTACCAAATTAAAATACAGTCATGAAAAAGAAAATAATGCGTGCTAATGGAACAAATTTGCAATTACTCACGAAAAATGTTACAATAATAATAGATTAATGTAATATTGGAGTGATAATTATGCAAATTAGTAAAGGAAAAATGGTAATCCACTTAGAAGAAAACATAGAAACATTAAAAGAGACAATAGAAGAATTAAAACATGTAAAAGAAGTATTGGTAAGTTCAGCAGAGTACAAATTATTAAATGGAAAAACACAAACAATGGATATAGGGATAGATGAACCAATTAGGTCAAGAGGAGAGCATAGTGAAGGAATCAGTAGAATTGCTTCTAGCATTATTGAAGAAATTTATGCTTTGTGTGCATCACCAGAAATGCAAAAAACAGAATTATTTCAATTAAACAAACAAGTAGAGATACTATATACCGAAATAGTATCTTTAGGGCATGATTTAGGACATACTCCTTTTGGACATGATGGAGAAAGAAGTATCAACGAATTCATGCAAAAGATTCAAAATCAAGATGAAATTAAAAAAATATTGGAAAGAAGAATAGAATGTTTTGGAATAGAGTATGAAATGGAACAAGGACATATTGGAGAAGATGTTACT
Source organism: uncultured Clostridium sp. (assembly GCA_948465625.1). GTDB lineage: Bacteria > Bacillota > Clostridia > TANB77 > CAG-508 > CAOJXM01. The sequence continues at coordinate 2,638 of CAOJXM010000043.1, forward strand.
TTAAGTTTTGAACACAATGAGCAGAGTTCTTTGATATTCTATAAATTAGCACAAGCTAATCAGTTTGATACGAATAAAGTGGATGTAGAAAGAATTATTAAGGCAATTTTAGCACATAGTACAACAAGGGTGCCAAACTGTCCAGAAGATTTAGTTGCTCAAGTAGTAAGGCATACAGATAAAATAGAATATAGAAATGCAGATTTTAAAGAAATGAGACCATACATTATTTTACAGAAACCAGAAAATCAGCAATATGCAGAAATATCACAAGAAGAGAGAATTTCTGAGATTATATTAGAAGTAGCAAAAGAGGCAGTGCAAGAGGGAAAAATTGGTGATAAAATGCTAGCATTAGAAAGATTGAAAAATTTGAGAAAAGAGTATGAAGCAAGTATTTATTTCTTAGTAGATGGACAAAGAGGATTATTAACAGGAAAAAATATAGAAAGAAATAGATTGATTATATTAAGACTATTAGACTATTATTATACACATCCCGAAAAAATACCAACCAAAACTTATGGAGCAATCCATCCAATTAATAAAACAGCACAAGCAGTAAAAACAGTAGTCTATACAGAGCAAAAAGAGCAAACGGACCTAGAAAAAACAATAGAATATATTTTGAGTATGGATAATAAAAGAGCAAAAGATACATATTCAAAATTAGTAAAAAAGAGAATTGTAACAGGAGAAGGAATTGAACCAATCACAGAAAAAGAAATAGAGGAAATGAAGGAACGTCAGATACAAGAAAAAGTAGAAAAATTAAGAGCAGCAGAGTTAGTAAAAACAGCACAACCACATACCGATAGAGAATTAAGAAATATTGTAATTGCTACGGATCGATTATTTGTACAAAAATATTTAACACAAGCAGGAAAAGAGCAAATAAGAAAAAACAAAGAAATGATTGATGCAGAAAATGAGTTAGACCGAATGTTAGGTAGAGAAATGAAGATAGCAGATTTAAGTAGAGAATATGGAGTAAGAATCGATATTTTAGGACGAAATGATGTAGAAAGAGAAAAAGAAGGAGAAAGAATTTCAACAGTAAGGGATAATGCACAAAGAATAAAAAGAAATTGGGTACCAATAAGAGAAATACCAGTAGAGCAACAAATGCCATATGTACCAGAAGATTCAGAAAGATAAGAGAAAGCAAAAAAGAGACTTTCCCAAATGGTGAAGTCTCTTTTTGTGACATTAATTTTCGAAATTTCTTCTTTGTTGTTTTCTTGCTTTTCTGCAATCTGGACATCTTTGTGGTTCGTTTGTAAAACCTTTTTCTGCATAAAATTGTTGTTCACCAACAGTGAAAACAAATTCTGCACCACAATCTTTACATACTAAAGTTTTGTCTTGTAATTCTTCCATTTATAGAACCTCCTTATTTAGAATTTGGATTTAATTTTTTTTGACACATGAACCATCCTAAAAAGGGGTATATATACAAAATAATTAAATTCTTTAGGCTTTTTTATAACCTGAAGCTAAGTATATCACAATTAAAAATAAAAAACAAGTAAATTTGGAAAGAAATTGACAAATTAAGAAACAAGGGATAAAATAGCATCCAATAAGGAGGAAGAGACATGAAATTTATTTATGGAACAGGAAATCAAGCAAAAGTAAATCAAGTAAAAGATTTTTTTAAGACCCAAAAGGTAGAATTAACGATTTTATCATTAAAGGATATTGGTTTTGATGAGGAAATAGAAGAAGATGGAAAAACATTTGAAGAAAATTCTAGAATCAAAGCAGAAGCTATTAAAAAATATTGTGACCAAAAAGGAATCAAAGAAATCATAGTAACAGATGATGCTGGGCTTTGCGTTGATGCTTTAGATGGTAGACCTGGGGTATTAAGTGCTAGGTATGCAGGCGACCATGCTCCACAAGAAGTTGTTATTAACAAATTATTAACAGAACTAGAAGGAGTTCCAGAAGAAAAAAGAACTGCACAATTTGTATGTGTATTAACGGTAATCATGCCAGATGGAGAAAGTTTTACTGTAAGGGGAGAAACAAAAGGAACCATACCACAAAAACCAGGAACCATGGGAAAATTAACTTATAATCCAGTATTTATTGCAGAAGGATTTGATAGAGTAATGAGTGAAATTCCAGATGAAGAATTAGGAAAAACACATCGAGAAAAAGCCTTTTTAGAAGTAATCAAAGAGATACAAAAAAGGGAGAAAAAATAAAAAGGGACAAAAAAGTCACAAAAAGATTTGCAATTTCAGATTTTTTGTGGTAGAATATCAATGTTATAAATAAGAAAACCCTAAGGAGGAATAAAATAAATGCAAGCACTTAAATATGTTTTAATAGGAATTTATGGAATCGTATGTTTAGCCTTAATTATAGTAGCCATGATGCAAACAAAGGATGATGCAGGAGCATCAGGAGCCATTACTGGTTCTTCTACCAATAATTTTTATGAGAAAAATAAAGGTAGAACCAAAGAAGGAATGCTAAAAAAATGGACCATTATTTTAGGGATTGTTTTTGCAATTTTAACAATCGCAGTATCAATCATGTATTTAATTTAAGAAAATGGGAATAATAAATTAGGGGAGCAGTTGTAGAATTGCTCTTTTATTGTATAAGAAGGGAAGAATTATGGGGAGAACAAAGAAAAAGTTAAAAGGACTAAAAGAAGGAAAATTTAGAGCACATCCAAAGGGGTTTGGGTTTGTTGAAGTTGGTGAGGAAGAAGAAATACATATTGCTTCAGAATACACCAATACCGCTTTAAATGGCGATACTGTGCTAGTAAAAATAATAGATAGTGGAGATACCAAAAGAAGAGAAGGAAAAATCATAAAAATAAAACAAAGGCAAATAACCAATGTGGTAGGAACTTTTACTCATAATAGAAGTTTTGGTTTTGTAGTACCAGATGATAAAAAAATAGGAACTGACATTTTTGTATCCAAAAAGCACACAAAAGGAGCAAAAACCAATCAAAAAGTAGTAGTTGAAATTACACAATATCCAAGTAAAGGGAAAAATGCAGAAGGAGAAGTAATTGAAATATTAGGATATAAAGATGAGGCAGGAGTGGATATGCTTAGTTTAATCAAAGAGCATAACTTGCCATACGAATTTCCGAAATATGTGTTAGAAGAAGCAAAACAAATTAGAGAAGAAGTAGAAAAAAAGGATATTCCACATCGTGTAGATTTAAGAGATAATATCATTTTTACCATAGACGGAGAAGATGCAAAAGACTTAGATGATGCTATTTGTGTTGAAAAATTGAAAAATGGAAATTACAAATTAGGGGTACACATTGCAGATGTAAGCTACTATGTAAAAGAGGATTCCAAGTTAGACAAAGAAGCCTATATAAGAGGAACCAGTGTATACATGCTAGACCGTGTAATCCCAATGTTGCCACCAAAACTATCCAATGGAATTTGTAGTTTGAATGCTGGAAAAGACAGATTTACTTTATCCGTTGATATGGAGATTAATAAAAAGGGACATGTAGTATCTGCTCAGATTTATAAAGCAGTCATCAATGTCACACAAAGGATGACTTACACAGATGTGAATAAAATCATCCAAAATTCAGATGAAGCAGTGGTGAAGAAGTATAAAAAATATGTGAAGTATTTTAAGTTAATGGAAGAATTGGCTAGAATTTTACAAAAAAGAAGATTGGAGCAAGGCAGTCTAGATTTAGACATACCAGAGAGCAAAATTACATTAGATGAAGAGGGAAAAGCAATTGCGGTAGGAAAATATGAGCAGACTTTTGCCAATACCATTATTGAACAATTTATGCTAACAGCCAATGAAACCATAGCAGAGAAGTTTTATTGGTTAGAAGCACCATTTGTATACCGTATTCATGAGGTACCAGATGCCGACAAGATAGCAGAATTAAACAAGTTTTTATTCAATTTTGGTTATAAAATAAAAGGAAAGAAAGATAGTATTCATCCAAAGGCATTTAGTCAAGTGTTAGAAGAAATTAAAGGAACGCCAGAAGAAACCGTTATTTCTACTTTGATTTTAAGAACGTTAAAAGTAGCAAGGTATGATAATCAAAATCAAGGGCATTTTGGAATTGCTAGTAAATATTATTGTCATTTTACCTCACCAATTAGAAGATATCCAGATTTGTTTATTCATAGGATGATATCAAAATACTTAGAAACAAAGTATGATATGCCAGTAGAACAAAAGGAAAAATATCATGCTATATCTTTAAAAGTAGCAGACCAAGCTTCTGAGAGGGAAAAACTAGCACAAAAGGCAGAACGAGATAGTGTAGATATGAAAAAGGCAGAATTTATGCAAGATAAAATAGGACAAGAATATGAAGGAATCATAAGTAGTGTAACAGCATTTGGTGTGTTTGTAGAGTTAGAAAATACAGTAGAAGGATTAATTCGATTTGAAAACTTAGGAGAAAAAGAGTACTTTAATTATGATGATGTGCATAAAATATTAATTGGAGAACATAGCAATAAAGTCTATAAAATAGGAGATAAGATTCATATTAGGGTAATAGAAGCAAATAAAGAACTAAGAAAAGTGGCGTTTGAAAGAGTAGAGTAAACTTTAAAGTGGAGGTATGTGTATGAAAGAAAATTTAAAAGCAGAAGCGGTGCTAGGACCAGTACCTACAGCAATGGTATCGTGTGGAGATAAGGAAAATGCCAATATTATAACCATTGCGTGGACAGGGATTGTTAATTCAGAGCCACCTCTTGTGTATGTTTCCATTCGACCAACCAGATATTCCTATGAAATTATCAAACGAACAGGTGAGTTTTGCATAAACTTACCAGATGAAAAATTGGTATGGGCAGCAGATTACTGTGGAACCAAATCAGGAAAAAATGTAGATAAATTTAAAGAGGCACATTTAACAAAAGAGGAGTGTCAATGCATTGGATGTCCTGCGATACAAGAATGTCCTATTAGTTTGGAATGCAAGGTAAAAGAGATAAAAGAATTGGGTTCTCATCATATGTTTATAGCAGAAGTGGTAAATGTAAAGGCAAATAAGAGTATAGTAGTAGATGAGAAAATACAGATAGGAAAAGCAAATTTAGTGACATACCTTGGGCAAGAGTATTTTGTAGCAGATAAGAAGGTTGCAAATCGAGGAGTATGCTTGCAGTAGGAAATGACAAAACGGTAAAATTCTATCAAATAACCCTTGACAAAATTTAAAACTTGTAGTATGATAATAAAGTTAAAAGAAGAAGATATCCACTTCTCACCTAATCGAAGTAA
>CAOJXM010000044.1 GCA_948465625.1 uncultured Clostridium sp.
AATTTCCTTCAGAATATTTATACAAATATCTTACTAAAAGTTACTCTGGAAAGTTCTCCTTTCCCGTATAGTGCAATAATCTATTCTAAATTTAAGTACCTTGAATTTAGTAAGTATTATTGGCACCACTTTAAGATAATTTCAATTTTTTATCAAAAGCAAGTATTACTAGGAAAGCTAGCTAAAAATTTTGAGATAATACGAGTGTATATCGAAAGATTTTTAGCAATGCTTGACAACGTAAGACGAAGCTTTTCATAAAAAATTCTATTTCTTAGGTTTTTTAGCTCCGTATTTTGAACGAGCTTGCATTCTGTCTTTTACACCTGCTGTATCTAATGTTCCTCTAATGATGTGATATCTAACACCTGGTAAATCTTTTACCCTACCACCTCTTATTAGAACAACACTATGCTCTTGTAAGTTGTGTCCAATTCCTGGAATGTATGATGTTACTTCATATCCATTTGAAAGTCTAACTCTGGCAACTTTTCTTAATGCTGAGTTTGGTTTTTTAGGTGTAACTGTTTTTACAACGGTACATACACCTCTTTTTTGTGGAGCTCTATTGTTAGTTAATCTTTTATTTTTTGAGTTCCATCCATGTTGAAGCGCTGGTGCTGTTGATTTTGTTACGCCTGTTTTTCTTCCTTTTCTTACTAATTGATTAATTGTTGGCACTTAAATTTCACCTCCTATAAAAATATACCGTTAATCTCTCTGTTTTAACAGGATATATTAACGGTTAATATTTTATCATTTTTAATAGGTAAAGTCAACGTTTTTTACAAAAAAAGTGACTATCTGTTAAGATAATCACAGTAATTTTAATTCACTTTAAAATGAAGATACTCTTCTACTAATTTAATTAATTCTTTTGCCGTTTCTATTTGTTGTTCTGTTTTTTCATAAGATGGTATATATTCATCATCATAATCACTATCTTCTCTAATTCTTTGCACTTGTATAATCCTTTATTTCTTTAAACACTACTTCTGCTGTTTTTAATGTTTCTTTTGCTTTTGATAATCTATATCGAGCCAAATCTTCTATTGTTTCATTCTCCATTACAGTACAACTCCTTCCATTTTAACATTTTTATAAAAAGGAATTATATTTCTATTTCTTCAAAACTCAAGTCTGTTAATATCATTAAATCTATGTCTGATTTTTCATTATAATCTCCTCGTGCGTAAGACCCATATAAAATTATTCTTTTTAATCTATCTCCCAATATTTTCTTATCTCTTTATTAAATTCTAAGATAATCTTACTAATCTAGATTTTGAATTTTTCTTTCACTTTATTCTCCTAATCCGAAGCTCACACCTAAAGCATTGTTAATTTTATGAATAATTTTATCATCATTTATGTGTCCTATCTTTTCCTTTAATCTACTCTTATCAATTGTTCTAATTTGCTCTGTTAAAACCACAGAATCTGCTTTTAGTCCAGATGCTTCTGAATCAATTTCTATGTGTGTTGGTAACTTATTTTTCCCTGTTTGTGAGGTAATGGCTGCTGCAATTACAGTAGGACTATATTTATTTCCCATATCATTTTGTATAATTAATACTGGTCGAATTCCACCCTGTTCTGAGCCTACCACAGGGCTTAAATCTGCATAAAACATATCTCCTCGTTTCACTATCATTTTATTCACTCCTGATACTACAATTTCTTTTCCTTGTTTTAATCTAAATATTAGCTTTTTTAGGCGAGATTAAATGATAGTTAAAAACTATACTACAGTTCCAAATCCTCTGTTTTTAAGTTAAATGCTAGTATTTCTTCTTTGCTCGTACTATCGATTTTAATCTCATTATATAATATGTAAACTAGCAATTTTTGGTTAACATCTTGAATCTCCATTTTAAGAGGCTTTGCTGTATTTTTATCAACATATAAATTCTTGTACACAATATATTTATTTTTGCTATCTTGTATTTGTGTCTTCATAATAATTTGATTTTCTTTTTCTTCGTATTTTGAACCTGCATTTTGTTGATAATCTTTTACAAAACTTTCTAAACACAATGCATTATTTGCTATATATTGGTACTCCTCATAAATTTTACTCAAATTTAATTGTGTATTTTCAATCCTTAGACTTTTTCCATCATAAATGGTGGTTAATCCTTGTATGTTTGTTGGCTGTATTACTTCTTGCTTAAATACATTTGGTTTCGCATACTGTTGTTTTACTACATACTTATTGGTATTTTTATTACTCTTTACCTCAATGGTCACATTTGCCTCATATGAACTAATATTTAATATATACGTTTCAATTCCTTCAGCTGATTTATTTATATTATTTCCCAAATTAATTGTTTTATAATTGTTTTTATAAAAAAAGTATAAAATTACAGAAATCACAACAACCAAAATCAAAAAAACAAACAAAATACCTTTTCTTTTTTTCATCCATTAAAACTTCCTTTCCACAAAAATTAGAGTAGCCTTACACTACTCTAATACATTTATATTCCTTTTTCTTCATTTCAGAACTTTTGCTTTAATAGGTCAATTAGTTCTGCTTCTTTCTCTATTTTATTGATTTCCTCTCTTACTTTACTAGCATTGGGAATACTTTTTACATAACAAGCAAAATGTTTCCTTAACTCTTTTATTCCAACATTTTCTCCTTTTTCTTCTACCTCTAATTGAATATGCTTTATCATGGTTTGTAATTTTTCCTCTCGTGTTGGCTCTTGTAATTTTTGCCCTGTTTGTAAAAAATGAATTATTTTTTGAAAAATCCAAGGATTCCCAATTGCTGCTCTTCCTATCATAATGCCATCAACACCTGTATATTCAAACATCTTTAAAGCACTTTGCTCATCTACAATATTGCCATTTCCAATCACTGGTATTGCCACACTTTCCTTTACCTTTTTTATGATATCAAAATCGACTTCTCCACTAAAAAATTCTGCTCTTGTTCTTCCATGGATGGTAATGGCACTTGCTCCTGCCTTTTCTATTATCTTAGCAGCTTCTATAGCAACCACTTGATTACTATCCCAACCCTTTCTTATTTTTACACTTACAGGAACTTTTGATACTTTTACTACTTCTGTTACAATTTCTTCTACCAACTTTAAATTGGTTAGTAACTTACTACCATCCCCATTTTTTACCACCTTTGGTGCTGGACAACCCATATTGATATCAATTATATCTGCAAACTGACTTACCTTTTTTGTTGCCACTCTCATGGATTCTACATCACTTCCAAAAATCTGTACTTGAATGGGTCTTTTTTCTCCTTCTATGTTTAATAGTTTGTTTGTCTTTTCATCTCCATAATAAATTGCTTTACTACTTACCATTTCTGTGCAAACCAACCCTGCTTGATATGCTTTGCATATCATTCGAAATGGCAGGTCTGTAATACCTGCCATGGGTGCTAATAGGATATTGTTTTCTAATTCTACTGTTCCTATTTTAATTGGTTTTAAATACATACTAACTCCTAATCTACAAATATTGTTTTTTGTCTTCTTCCACTAATATTTAATAATAATCCAATACAAATGAAGTTGGTAATAAGAGAACTTCCCCCATAACTTACAAATGGTAAAGGCACTCCTGTAATTGGCAATAACCCAATTGTCATTCCTATATTTTCAATCATATAGAATAAGAAAATACCTGCTATTCCGATTGCAATATAGGACCCCAAATCATCTTTTGAAGTTTTCGAAATATACACTGCTTTTGTAATTAATATAACATAAAGGATAATGACTGCTCCTGCTATTACAAATCCCATTTCCTCTCCAATTACGGAAAAAATGAAATCAGTCGTTTTGGGATACAAAAATCCTAGTTGTGTCTGGTTTCCTTTTAATAACCCCATTCCTACTAATTGCCCTGAACCAATCGCTAATTTGGATTGTATTACATTATACCCGAGAACCTCTTGGATCTAAATTCGGATTTAAAAATACGTCAATTCTTGTTTTTGCATGGTCTGGTAACACAAATTGATACACCAAAGGCATTGCCACTGCTACTAATAATAGGCTCACAATGATATATCTTTTATCAATTCCTGCTACAAACAACATCAATACAACAGATATTAAAAATGCAATCGCTGTACCATAATCTGGTTGCTTAATGATTAATAAGACAGGAACTGCTACAATTGCTAATAATAGTAAAATTCTAGTTGGTCGATTAATTTCCCTACTATCTCTTTGTTGAATTTTCGTCATAATATAGGAAAAGAATATTACTACAAAAATTTTGGCAAATTCACTTGGTTGAAATTTTATACTTTCTGTTATGGTATACCAACTGCTTGCTCCATTAATTGATTCTGTAAATAATACCCCTATTAATAATATAACGAACAATCCATAAAATACGAAAGACATCTTAGCGATTGTTTCGTAATTAATCAATACAACAACAATCATAATCGGAATACTTACAATCACCCACATTACTTGCCTTTTTAATTCAAAATAATTGGTATCTTGTGTTGCTGAAAACAAGGCAATTCCACCTATGATTAATAAAAAAACACAACAAATGAGAATTCCCCATTCGATATTTTTTAAAATTTTGTTTTTCATTCTTTCTAAATATTCCTTTCCAAGCTTCTTTTTCTTATTTGGTTTCTTCCTTTTTTTCTTGAGCAGAATTTTCTTCTTGTTTTGCTTCTTCTTTCTTCTCTTCTACCTTCTCTTCTTTTTGCTCAACTTTTTCCTCTTTTGGTGTTTCCTTCTTTGCTTGGTCTGATTCTACTTTCTTTTCTTCTACTTTTGTTGTTTCTTTTTCTTCTTGTCTTGCCATTCCACCTTTTACTTCCTCTTTAATGCTCATAATAGGAATGTTGGCATACAAGGCTGGTGCTCCATTGGTTCCATCTGAATTTGCTTTATTCGTTAGTCTTACATCAATTGCATTTTCATCTACTTCTATATATTTTTTAATAACTTCTATTATTTCTTGTTTCATTAAATCCAGAAAATCTGCTGATACATTTGCTCTGTCTTGCATTAGAACCAAATGTAGTCTTTCTTTTGCTGCATCTTTTGATTTTCCTGTGTCTGGTTGTGACTTGCTTTTTTTCTTAAAAAAGCTTAGTATATTTTCAAACATTGTTCCTCCTCCATTTCTTCTATTGCATCATAAATTCACACAGGTTTATTTTCTTTTGAATAATTTTTTTAATTTTTCAAAAAATCCTTTTTCTCTACCTGGTATTGTTACTTCTATATTTTCGCCTAATACTCTTCTTGCAATTTCTAAATACGCTTTTCCAGAAGGAGCTTTTCTATTTTGTACAACTGGTTCTCCTTTATTTGTTTGTGTAATAATGTATTCATCATCTGGAACAACACCAATTAAATCAATGGACAATAAATCAATGATATCATCAACGTCCATCATTTCACCTTTTTTTACCATGTTTGGTTTTAATCTATTTACTACTAATTCTGGATTTTTTATTTCGGCGGCCTCTAGTAATCCTATAATTCGATCGGCATCACGAATAGCAGATATCTCTGCTGTGGTTACAACAATTGCTCGATCCGCTCCTGCAATTGCATTTTTAAAACCTTGCTCAATTCCTGCTGGGCAATCTACTAAAATGTAATCAAATTCTTCTTTTAATTTATTGGTTAATTCTTTCATTTGTTCTTCATTTACTGCACTCTTGTCTCTTGTTTGGGCAGCAGGTAATAAGAACAATTCTGTAAAACGCTTGTCTTTAATAAGAGCTTGTCTTAATTTGCATTTTTCTTCTACTACGTCAACAATATCATATACAATTCTATTTTCTAGCCCCATAACAACATCTAAATTTCTTAGTCCTATATCAGTATCGATTAGTACTACTTTTTTTCCTTGTATGGCAAGTGCTGAACCTAAATTTGCTGTTGTTGTTGTTTTTCCTACTCCACCTTTTCCTGATGTTATAACAATAACTTCACCCATTTTATTTTCCTCCAAACTATAGTGAATCAATTTTACATTCATTTCTAATACTACTATATTATCTTGATTTTGAAGAAAAGTCAAGAAATATTACAAAATTACAATAAAAAATAGACCTTTTGTTAGGTCTACTCTATTTATTCTTTTTTCCAAATGATACTTCTTGAAATAGAAAATCATGAAAATCTTGCCATGTTATTTCCATGTGTAAGAAATCATTTAAATCATCTTCAAATTTTTGTTGAGCTGGTGTTAATTCCACTCTTATATCTTGTAAGAAGAAAGCTTTTACTTTTCCCCACATTCCAACTTTTGCTGGTAATGCATTCTCTGATACATTTTCTACTCCACCCATTATTTTCTCAGCCATTTTATTTCCTCCTTTGTAGGTTTTCATACTTCATATTTATTTTATACTACATCTTGCTAGAATAAGCAAGTGATTTTACGTATTTTTTATATTACTTTTTCGTTACAAATATTTTACAATTTTGTTACATTGTTCTTATTCTTGTACTTCCGCAAGCAATTCCTCATTTAAAATCCCAGTAATGATTACACTTTGAATTGTATTTTCAATTGCTTTTTCTGTTTTGGCATATACCATAATGTAGTTGGTTGTGTGTCCTTTTATTAATTCGTTTTCTCTTTCTTCCCACAATACTTCTAATTTTTTCCCAAGATATTTTTCATTGTGCTGTTTTTGGTTAGTATTGGATAATTGGATTAATTTTTGACTTCTCTCTTCTTGTTTTTTTCCGTCTATTTGATTTGGCATAATTGCTGCTTTTGTTCCTTTTCTTTTAGAATACTTAAAGATATGCATTTTATAAAAATCAATTTTCTTTAAAAATTCATAAGTTGTTTTAAATTCTTCCTCTGTTTCTCCTGGAAAGCCTACAATGATATCGGTTGTTAACGCAACTTCAGGATAGGCTTGTTTTAATAGGTTAACCCCTTCTTCAAACTCTTTTGTGGTATATTTTCGATTCATTCGTTCTAATGTTGCATCACAACCACTTTGTAAAGATAAATGAAAATGATTACAAATTTTATCCAATCTTTTTAGCCTTTCTACAAATTCTTTTGTGATAATGGTTGGTTCAATCGAACCCAATCGAATCCTTTTTAATCCACTTATTTGGTTAATCTCTTCTAGTAAATCAATCAATCGATAAGATGGTTCTTTGAAATCTTTTCCATAAGAAGCGATATGTATTCCTGTTATTACCACTTCTTTGATGCCTTGTTTTACAATATTTTTAATTTCTTCTACTATATTTTCTTTTTTTCTACTTCTTACTCTGCCTCTTGCATAGGGAATGATGCAATAAGAACAATAACGGTCACATCCATCTTGGATTTTAATAACCGCTCTTGTTTTTTCGGTATAGGTTACATTCCCAAAGTCTAAAAATTCAATTTGCTTGCTTACATCTGCTACTACTACCTTTTTTTCTTTTTCGTATTGCTCAATTCGTTCTACCATGTTATTTTTTTCATTGTTTCCTAATACAAGGTCAATTTCTTCCATTTCCTCTAGTTCTTTTTGTGCTACTTGTGCATAACATCCTACTGCAACTAAAATGGCCTTCGGATTTATTTGTTTAGCTCTTCTCATCATATTTCTGGATTTTCGATCTGACATATTGGTTACTGTACAAGTATTTACAATGTATAAATCAGCTATCTCTTCAAATTCTACAACCTTATATCCCTTTTCTATGAATTTTTGCTTCATGGCATTGGTTTCGTATTGATTTACTTTACAACCGTAATGTATAAAATGCTACTTTTTTTACCATATTTTCTCCTCCAAACCATATTTTCTGATTAACCCAATCTATTTTATCAGTATACATCAATTATAGCAGTAATATTGATTTTTTTCAATTTGTT
>CAOJXM010000045.1 GCA_948465625.1 uncultured Clostridium sp.
TCTGCTATTTTGGTAATGTTTTCTAGTTTTGCATTTCTTGCAATTTCAATATCTCCCATTTCTTCCTCCTAATTTTTATTTATACAATTAGCCCTACCACAATTCCTATGATAGCTCCAACAATAACTTGAATTGGTGTATGTCCTAATACTTCTACTAATTTTTCTTGTACTTGTAAAGTAGTTAACCCTGGTGTAGAAATAATTTTGTTTAATAAGCTTGCTTGCTTTCCTGCTGCCCTTCTTACTCCTGCTGCATCATACATAACAATAAAGGCAAATACTACTGCTAAGGCAAATAGTGGGCTTTGTATTCCCTCTTGTTTTCCTATTAATGTAGCAAGCACAGTTACCACAGCTGAGTGTGAACTTGGCATTCCACCTGCTCCCATGATTCTCTTAAAATTAAATTTTTTGGTTACTACTAAATCATAGATTACCTTAAAAAGTTGGATTAAAAACCATACGACAAATGGCATATATAAATACTTAAATTGTGTAAACGCTTCCATTCTCTTCCCCTTTAGCTTTTTGTTTTTTCCTAATCTTTTGCGGTGAAGTCTTCTTCTTGTAATTCTCCTTCACTGTTCTTTAGTAAAATGGTAATTCTTTTTTCTGCTTCTTCTAAAATTTTACTACATTGTTTTGATAATTTCATTCCTTGCTCAAATTTTTCTACTGATTCGTCTAAGTTTAAGTCACCTTTTTCTAACTGACCTGCTATTTCTTCTAATTGTTTCATGGTTTCCTCAAAGTTAACCTTTTCTTTCATTTCTTATCGTCCTCTCTTTTCTATTTTATACAATTTTAGCATTTCGATTACCATCCACAAATTTTAATTGTATTTCGTCTCCTGCTTTTACTGCTTCTGCTGATTTGATTGCTTTGTTGTCCATTTGTGCAATACAATACCCTCTTGTTAAGGTTTTTAGTGGACTTAGTGCATCTAGCTTTGCAATTGCTTGTGCTGCTCTATTTTTCCCCTCATTTAGTTGGGTACTTATACCATGTTCTATCGTTTTTAGTAACATATCGATTTGTACATAATGCTCATTGATTTTTTGCAATGGTTCTTTAAAGGCTCTGGTTGAAATACATTTTTCGTATTTTAACCTCATGAATTCAACCTTTTTCTTTAATGAGATTTTAAATCGATTTTGATAATTTGTTAATTTGTGCTCTAATTCTACTACATCTGCTACTGCTAATTCTGCTGCCGCTGATGGTGTTGGTGCTCTTAAGTCTGCTACAAAGTCTGCTATGGTAAAATCGGTTTCATGCCCAACAGCTGATATGACTGGCAACTTCGATGCAAAAATGGCTCTTGCTACTACTTCTTCATTAAATGGCCATAGGTCTTCTAATGACCCACCACCTCTTGCTAAGATAATAACATCTGCTAAGTTTTGCTCATTCATGGTTTGAATGGCTTCTGCAATTTTGATGCCTGCTCCTTCTCCTTGTACTGGCACTGGCAATAACCTAATGTATACATTGGGATTTCTTCTTGTACTTACATTGATGATATCTCGTATAACAGAGCCTGTTTGTGAAGTTAATACCCCTACTACTTTTGGCATGTATGGTATTTTCTTTTTGTATTGTATATCAAATAAACCTTCTTTTTCTAATTCTTCATAAGCCGTATAAAGACTTCCCATTCCGTCTTCTTGCATGGCTTTGCAATAAATTTGATAGACACCATCTCGCTCAAATACCGATACGGTTCCAAATACCATGACTTTCATACCATCTCTTGGTTTGAATTTTAAGTTGGATGTATAGGTTTTGAACATGATACATTTGATTAATGAATGATCATCTTTTAAAGTAAAGTACAAATGACCTGTGTAATGATTTTTAAAGTTTGATATTTCTCCCTTTATTAATACATTGTTTAACATCTCGTCATTTGCAATCTTTTCTTTTATATATTGATTCAACTCACTTACCGATATTGCTTCATATTTCATTCGCTTTTCATTCCTTTTCTTGCTTACATTTTGATTACATTGGCTAGTACTCCATTAATGAAAACATGCGAATTGTCTAAGCCATATTTTTTGGCTAATTCGATGGTTTCATTAATGCCTACTTTGTATGGTAAGTCATTGTATTTGATTTCATAGATTGCTAATTTTAGTAAGACTAAATCTATTTTTGCTACTCTTGATAATTCCCAACCTTTTTTTAAGTTTTTACGAATTAAGTCTTCGATTTCTTCTTTATGCTCACTTACCCCTTTTGCTACTTTACTGATGTAATCTTGTGCTTGCTTGTCTGTTATTTCGTTGTTTTCTATATAAATGTCTATCTTTTCTTGTAATTCTTCATTGTTTTGTATTTGTAAACTATATAATAGTTTAAAGGCTTGCTCTCTTGCTGCTGAACGTTTCATATTTTTTCCCCTTACATTCTATCAATAAAATTTTTTAATTTTTCTTTTACATCGTATTTGTTTTTTTGCACATAGTTTCCTATAAACATTCCAATACAAATTAAAATAATTCCAACGATTAATTCGTATAAACGTGTAAATAGGATAACAAGTGCTATGATTGCACCAATAATGGCTCCTTTATATTCGTTCATAAAGTCTTTAAATCCGTTCATTTTATGCCTCCTTATTTGGTTGTTGTTTTGGTGTAACATCTTTTACTTTGATATTGACTGATTTTACCTCGATGTCTAAAGATTTTTTGATGATTTCTTTTATTCTGTTTTGTAAATTGGTTGATAAATCTTTGATAATGGCATCTGGGTCTGCATAGATGGTTACATCAATTTCTAAAGTACCTTCTTTGTTTGCTCTAACAATTGAACTAGCATCTGTTGCTGATTCGAATTCTTTTGCTACTCCTGTTACTAAGTTTTGTATGGTGTTTCTTGAGATGATTAGTTTTCCATTTTCGTTTTCTAGTAATACACCATCTCCCATTTGTTTTTCTGTTTTTGTTGTAGATTCAAAGAAAATACATTTTATCGCTAGTAAGATACAAAATACGGCTACTCCTAGCACAATGTTAGATGATGTTGTATCATTTAACATTGCTTGCATAAAAGAGTGGACGTCTGTTAGACTAATCCAACCAAATATTAATGTACTAAGGATGACTGCTATTATTAATACTATGGTTGAAAATAGTGCTAGTCCTATTCTATCTAATATTTTCATACATTTTCCTCCATTTTATTATCCGTTATTTTTTGCTTGTTCCTCTACCTTTTCTTCGATATCAGTACTAACACCTTGTACGTGTACATTAACTTCTAATACTTTTAGTCCTGTCATGGCTTCTACTGCTTTTTTTACTCTGTTTTGGATTTCGAATGCAATGTCTGGTATTCTAGTTCCATATTCTACTATGATGTTGACATCAATTTTAGTTTCTTTTTCTCCTACTTCTACTTTGATTCCTTTTGCTAAGTTTTTCTTTCCACTTAATACTTCTGTAATGCCTCCTGCAAATCCTCCTGCCATTCCTGCAACTCCTGATACTTCTGATACTGCAACTCCTGCAATAACGGCTACTACATCATCTGCAATTCTGATTTCGCTGTTTTCTTGGTTTGCTACTACAATCTCCTCTTTTACTTCTTCTACCTTGTTATTTTCATTTTCCATAACAAATTCCTCCTTACAATTTATATTATTTTTATTGGTATGCTTTATTTTGCATATTAAGTATACCAATTTTTTCTAGATTTTACAACTATTTTAAGAAAATTATCAGATTTCGTTCCTACTTAAGCAACCAATCTAGTACATTTATTTTCTTTATTCCTTCAAAATCTGCATCTAAGTCATCATCTAATGTTAATATATATTTAGGATAATTATCATTTATCTTCTTTAAGGAAGCTAATTCCCTTTCTAATATCGCATTGTCTTCATCTGTACTTCCTCTTGTGGTTAATGCTACTTGATAATAAATGGTGTTTTCTGAATTTTTTGCTACAAAATCAACTTCTAGGTCATCATACTTTCCAATATAAACTTCATATCCACGTCTTAATAATTCCAGATAAACTATATTTTCTAGAATATGCCCCATATCTTTACCAGAACCTTGACCTAACATATAATATCTAAGTCCTATATCCACTGCATAGTATTTTTCTTGCGTTTTTAAAAATTCTTTTCCTTTTATATCATATCTATTTGCTTTGTATACAATATAACTATCAATCAGTGCTTGCACATAAATTGAAACCGTATTATAAGAATTGTTTTTTTCCAAGCCCTCAATCTTGTCACTTATGTTTTTCATACTGGTTCTGTTTCCTATGTTATCATACAAATATTTTGTTACTCTTTCTAACGTGTTTTTATCGGTTATTCCTTTTCTTTGCATGACATCCTTAAATAAAATTGTATTGTAGATTCCATCTAAAAACAAATTTATATTTTCTGGATTTATTTTAAATAATTCGATTGCTTGTGGAAACGAACTATATCGCAAATAATCTCTAAATTTTCTTGCTATATCTGTTTTATCTTCAAACGCAGATACATATTCTTTAAATGATAAAGGTAACATTTTAATTTCTATATATCTTCCTGTTAGTAATGTTGCCAGTTCTGATGATAAAAGCCACGCATTTGACCCCGTTATATATAAATCTACCTCTTTGTTAATAAAAAGACTATCTACTGTTTTTTCAAATTCAACAACTTTTTGAATTTCATCTAAAAAAATATATGTTTTTTTGCCTTTTACCAATTTTGCTTTTATATATTCATATAACTTTTTTCTATCTTGTAGTTCTTCATAATCGGCATTTTCAAAATTGATTGATATGATTTGCCTCTCTTCTACTCCCTCTTTTTTTAAATACTCTTGAAACAACTCCAATAAAGTAGATTTACCACATCTTCTTATTCCTGTTATTACTTTTATGATTTGTTGATCTTTGAAATTTTTTAAGATTGATAAATAGTTTTCTCTTTTTATTCTCTCCATAAAATCTCCCTCCAATTATTTTTATTATACTCTCTTTTTTTAGTATAGTCAAGTTTTTTCATAATTATGAAAAAACTTTATTTTTTTAATAACTTTTTTCATTTTTGTGACAATATTGTAAAAAATATTAGTTTTTTCATTGACAGTATTCTTCAAATTTGAACACATTATGAATTACAGAAAAGCACTTCATTATTTGAAGTGCTTCTCTTATTTATTTTTATTTCTTATCTACCACATATTTTTTAATGATAAATACTCCAACTCCTAGTAATACTACTGCAAACATTGAAATTCCAATGATTAAGTAACGTGCTCTTTGACCAAATGGTGGTAATATGGTAACAATCTCTGATTTATAGGTATCGTCTTCTTCTGGTTCTTTTTCTGGGTCTTGATTTCCTGGTACAGATTCATGGTCATATCTACCTACTTCGTTGTCTATCTCTATGGTCTCCATGATGTTGTTGTATGTTAGTTGTTCGGTATCACTTTCTGCTGCAATTACTTTTCTTAATACTACTTGTGATTCTGCTGTTTCTCCTACTGCCAATGCTTTTGACAATGGGTTATTTGGTGTTGTTTGTAGTAAAGTTTGTTGTGTACTTAAATCAATTAGTTTTAAGTTGTTTGCTCCTGGTGAGTTGTTAATAAATGTTGCATTTGATGTATTTTGCATGTCATCTACGGTTACTACTTTCCATAATGGAACTCCATTTGTATCTAAGTTGTCTTCTTCGTTGAAGTTTAAGCTATTGTCTACATAGTCTAGAATTCTTCTCATGGTTGTGGTTGCTGTTCCGTTTTCTCCATCTGCTAAAGATTCTCCTAACTCGCCATTGTTGGTTACTGTAATTTTATATGTAACTTCTATGGTTGCTCCACTGATTAATTCGTCATCCATGATGATTTGAATTGGTGGTTGTGCTTTGTATCGATCATTTTTTGGTCTCCATGATAGATTTTCTACTGTTTTATTGGTATCAAATAGTACAATTCCATCGGTTGTTGTAACTTTGATGTGCTCTACATTTTTGGTAAGTTCTACTTTTGTTTTTGGTCTTTCTACAATACCAAAGTCTACGTTTGTAATTTTATGCTCATATCCTCTACCAGTACCTGCAATGGTTTGTACAACGTATTCTACTTCGATTGGCATTTCTGCTGTGTAGGCAAATCTGTAGTTTCTTCTTTCTAACTCACTTGCTAATTCTCTGTTTAATTCTTGTGTAATATGGTCTGGTTGTTCTGGTAAGTATGAGTTAAATACTTCTGCTTTATGGTTTGCCATTGCTGTTCTATCATAAGTAGTTTCTTTTGGTACATATTCTTCTCTTGCATAGCTAATTACTTGTTGTCTTCTATACTCATCGTCTCTAGCGTCTGATGTTCTTGTGTCTTTGTCTGAGTCATACCAATAGTATCCATCATTGTATTTTTTGATTGTAGTATTGGCATCAAAGGCAATTAGTTCTGGCGTTTCTTCTGGATTTCTGTTATCGTAATTGGTTTTGTATCTTTCATAAAGTGAATTTTTATTTATGTCTGTTTTGTATTTGTTGTCTTGGTTTTGTACACTCTTAATTCCAAATATGGTTGATTGATAATCTTGTCCATTGTATGAGTGTTCATTTGAACCTTTAATCCACTTAGAGTTTGTAGTCATTGCGGTTGCATCGTCTGCTCCATAAATGTATCTGATTGTGTAGTTTCCTGGTAAGAAGCCTACAAATCCATACCAACCGTCTGCATTGGTTCTTGTGGTTGACCTTACAAACATTTCACCATTCTTGATTTCTACTAATTGTACAATGACATCTTGGATACCTTTTTCGTTTTTATCAAATAGTCCATTGCCTTTTCTCTCTTCTCCTGTATAAACTTTGTTGTCTTTTCCTGTTTCGTCTTCAAATACAGTTCCTTCGATGGTTCTTGATTCTAGTAGTTTGTAAATTAAGGCTGGTGCCTTGCTTGTATCGTCTTCGTATCTGTCTTCATGTTTCTTGATTTCGTCTGCTGTGAATTCTGATACCTTTGTTAAGTCTAAGTTACCTGGGTTTGAGTCGATATCAATTAAACCTGGTGTTGCGGTTCCTGAAGTTCCATCATAAGTCTTGTATCCATTGATTTCGGCTAAGTTGGTAACAGTAAGAACATCGTTGTTTAATAGTTTTTGACTTAATAAGTTACCTGCATCATTTACATTTTCTGGTCCTAATAGTCGTAATACCACATAGATGTATTGCTCTTTGTTGTCGTTGTGTAATCTGTTTTCATTATTTGGTCTTAGGTACATGGTTTTGTATTTGCTGTTATTTTCATAGTGTGTACCATTTCCATACATTGATGTATCGTATTTGGTTACACTTCCTATTTCTTTTCCATACTTATCTCCTTCATATGCTCTTATAAAGGTATAGTTTGAATCATAGTAATCTACAATTTCAGTAATAGCTCCTACAATTCCTGATTGATTTCTAATCGAAATTTTGTAGGTTACATCGATTTCTAATCTGTCACCTTTATTGGTTCCATCTAGTTTCAAGTTGTCATAGTCTTCATTAAATTGGTAATTTTTATTTACTTTTCCTGTAACATCTTCATTATAATTTGAACTTTGACCATTTGCTACTTCTTCTGTTCTCATATTTAGGTCATAAGTATCGCTTTCTAGTTGCCTTCTCTTGTCTGCATTATCATATGGTACTGACCTAATATAGTTTCCTCTGATTCCGTTTAGGTAATCTGCTTCGCTTACACCAATGCTAAAGCCATTTCCATTTGAGGTTCTCTTGTCGTAGGTGTAGGTTTCTGATTTACCATTCATTCTTACTTCTGCTTTCATAACGTCTTTGTATA
>CAOJXM010000046.1 GCA_948465625.1 uncultured Clostridium sp.
CAAAATGAAGAAAACTGTTGATATATAAAGGAGAACTTTTGTCACCTCCACCAATTAAAAGAAAAATGGCTTGAAATAAGTGAAGGAATATAAGTTGGAGAATAGAAATGAAAAAAGTTGGTAGAAGTTCTAAGAATTTTTTTGATGGTTATAACCATTATGATAAACGTGGAAAAAAGATAGGTACCAGTTCTAAAAATTTTTTTGGTGGTTATACTAATTATGATGAGCATGGGAAAAAAGTTGGTACAAGTCGTGAAAATTTTTGGGGTGGCTATACACATTACGATAAACACGGAAATAAGATTGGTAAAAGTTATGGGAGTTTTTTGGGAGGCTATAACCATTACGATAAAAAAGGCAAAAAGATAGGAGAAAGTAATGACTCATTCTTGGGAAATGGATATAACAATTATGCCAGTGAAGGTTGCTATATTGCAACAGCTGTTTACGGGAGTTATAATTGTAAAGAAGTATGGGGCTTAAGAAGATATAGAGATTATGTATTGTATGAAAATGTATTGGGAAGAATTTTTATAAAAATGTATTATAAGCTTAGTCCCAGTTTAGTTCGAGTTTGTGGAAAAAAGAAATGGTTTCAGAAGATAGGAAAAAAACTTTTAGATAGAAAGGTAGAAAAACTAAAAGAAAAAGGATATGAAGATTTACCATATCAAGACAAAATGTATACAAAGTAATTGAAAGGGCATAAAGAAAGGAAAATAATGAAAAAATTTAGTGTTGTAATTCCAGTATATAATTGTGGAAAATACATAACAACTTGTTTAGAAAGTATAAAAAATCAAACATTTACAGATTACGAAATTATAATTGTAAATGATAATTCTACGGATATGACAGGAATCAATGTAGCTAGATTTATGGAACAAAATCCTTATATTGATTTATCAGTAATATATAATAAAACTAATTTAGGAGTTAGTGCATCCAGAAATATAGGAATAAAGGAAGCCAGTGGAGAATTTATTCTGTTTGTAGATGGAGATGATTATTATTGTAATAATGAAGCGTTTGAAATCTTTTCTTCAAAACTAAAAAAAGATACAGACATTTTGATTTTTGGATGCAATGTGGAACATTTAGGAAATGACGATAAAAAAATTTTACCAACTATTACCTTTATTCCTAAAGAAAGAGATTCACAGGCTAAACATGAATTATCTCCTTTCAAACCGTTAAAGACAGTATGGCAATTATGTTGTAGAAGGGATTTTTTAATACAAAAGGGGATACAATTTCAAGAAGATATTACAATATTTGAAGATGTCATATTTAGACAACAAGCTGTAGCAATGTCAAACAGTATTTTAACAACAGATATGATAGCTTATACCTATAATAGAAGGATTGTAGGAGCAAAATCGTTAACAATTAGCAAGGATAATAATTATATTGAGCAGTTACGAAAATTAGCAAAAGCTACTAGAAGAATAGGAGAATTGGCAAAACAATATGATTTTCCACCAGAAACAGAAAAATATTTTAAAAGAACGGTATTAGAAGTACCACAAGCTGTATTTCACATAACAACATCATCGTTGTTTAGTAAGTTTTATCAGAATCATAATAATATAAATACTGATATACAAATGGATAGGTAAATCATAACTCCTCATAAAACGAACGATAGAAACTTAGAGAAATTGCTATTATAGGAATTTTTAAAGAAGCAGAAACAAAAGAACAAAGATATGAAAAAAGTTGAATTTTTGGCTAAAATGTGGTAAAATAGTAGTATATCAAGGTTGATTACTTCCTCAAGTAACTTAATAATAATCGCAAAAGGAGAGCAAAGATGAAATATCGTAATATTATTTTTGGTACAATGTTATTTGGAATTATTTTGCAGTTTGTTTTTCCAAGCATCTGGTTCTGGATTCCAGTGACCATTACTATTTATATAGCAATTGGAATGTTGTTTGCTTTGGCGAAGTACTTTCACAAAAGAGATAAAGAACAGGCAAGAATTGTTGCTATGTTGGCAATGTTACTGTATATAGAGTTTTTTGTTATATCAGTAATATTAGTTTTTCGGATGTTGGATAAGGTTACCGTTTGGGGACCAGAAGACATCATTTTGCCCATGATAGGATGTGGCATCTTTGGAGTTATACTATCTTTTGAGCCAATCGACCGATGGGTAGGTTAAAAAGTAATTTTACAGTTCCTAAGAGGAAGGGGAACTGTTTTTTTATTGCTAGAAAGAATCTTCGTATAATTCACAGAAAAATTCTAAAGAAATCAACTCCCTTTTATTCTTATTTAAAAAGAGGCATTGCAAAATTTTAAAATATAGGATACAATAAACTCGGAATCTAAAAAAGGAGAATTTTAAAATGGAAATAATCGATGGAAAACAATTAGCAAAAAATATAAGACTAAATTTAAAAACAGAAGTAGAAGAACTAAAGAAACAAGGGATTTATCCTAAATTAGCGGTTATTATGGTAGGAGACAATGCAGCCTCTAAAGTGTATGTAAAAAACAAATCAAAAGCATGTGAGGAAATTGGGATTGCCTATGAAGAATTTTTAATGCCAACAGAAACTACAATGGAACAATTACTACAATTGATTTATCAACTAAACGAAGACAATTTGATTCATGGTATTTTATTACAAAGCCCATTACCAAATCATTTGGATATCAATATGGCATTTAAAGAAATTGCAACCGAAAAAGATGTAGATGGTTTCAATCCAATTAATGTTGGAAAATTAGCATTAAATCAAGATTGCTTTGTATCTTGTACTCCTTATGGAATTATCAAAATGCTAGAAGAATATAACATTCCAATCGAAGGGGCACATGCTGTTATATTAGGAAGAAGCAATATTGTAGGAAAACCATTAATACAATGCTTGTTAAACAAAAATGCAACCGTTACGATTTGTCATTCTAAAAGTAAAAATGTTCAAGAAACAACCCAAAATGCGGATATATTAATAGCAGCGATTGGAAAAGCCAACTTTGTACAAGCAGATATGGTAAAAGAGGGAGCTGTTGTAATTGATGTTGGAATTAACCGAACACCAGAAGGAAAAATTATAGGAGATGTAGAATTTGAAGCAGTTTCTGAAAAAGCATCTTATATTACACCAGTACCTGGAGGCGTAGGTCCAATGACAATTGCTATGCTTATGACGAATGTGGTAAAAGCAACCAAACAATTAAATGAAATCAAAAAATAAAAATATGAGGGAGCATATAGAAAGTTTACGAATCAAAGATTTGTAAACTTTTGTAGTGCTCTTTTTGCAAGGGGAGGAGAAAAATGGAAAATAAAAAAGAATGGATTTGGTTATCTCTATTAGGAATTGGAGATAAAAAATTAGAAAAATTATTAGAAAAATATGAAAAAGTAGAAAATATTTGGAATGCAAAAGAAAATGAGTTAATATACATAGAAGGAATAGGACAAAACCTAGCCAATAAAATGCTAAAAGAAGAATACAAAGAAAAAGCCAAAAGGTGTCAAGATACATTAGAAAAAGAGAAAATACATGCCATTACCCTACAAGACGTAAATTATCCAGACAAGTTAAAAAATATCTATGGAAAACCCATACTGCTATATGTAAAAGGAAACCAGGAAATATTAAACGATTTTTCACTAGCAATAGTAGGGTGCAGAGAATGTAGCCAATATGGAAAGAATATGGCAATGGAAATTGCACAAGCACTTTCCAATAACAAGATTAATGTAGTAAGTGGAATGGCAAAAGGAATTGATGCTTATGCTCATCAAGGAGCAATAAAAGGAAAAGAAAAAACAATAGCAGTTTTGGGTAATGGGGTAGATGTTATTTATCCAAAAGAAAATGAAAAAATATATTATGAAATTTTAGAAAAGCAAGGAGCAGTTGTATCAGAATATGCCATTGGAGTAGAACCAGAAAAAATGAACTTTCCAGCAAGAAATCGCTTAATTAGTGGTTTGAGCGATGGTGTTATCGTAATCGAAGCAAAAGAAAAGAGTGGAACACTAATCACAGTTGACTTTGCATTAGAACAAGGAAAAAATGTATTTGTAGTGCCTGGTAATATTAATTCACCTTATTCAAAAGGAACCAATGACTTAATCAAGCAAGGTGCAAAGCCAATTACTAGCTTAAAAGATATATTAGAAGAATACATCGTATAAACTTCATTAAAAATTTATTAAAATGCTTTCCATTTTAAATAAAATATAATATAATAGTCCTATGAAATTTTCGATTAGTAGGGGAGGAGTCGTAAATGGCAAATAAAAAAGGAAAAAAACCTACAAATAGTAGTAAAAAAAATGTAGATAAAGAAAAAACAAAACGAGTTGATACACCAAAAGAAGGCAAAAAAACAAAAAATAAAAAACAAAGAAAGCACCCAAAACTAATCCTATTTTTAAAGATTATGATTATCTTAATTGTAGTATTAGCAATTATAGGGGCAGGAATTGTTGCTGGTGTATTTTTTGGTTGGTTTGGAAATGAAATAGAAATTAGCAAAGAAAATTTAATGATAAAAACTTCAAACTCGGTAGTTTTAGATAATGAAGGAAATATTATTACTACCTTAAATGGAGAAGAAAATAGAGAAGTAGTAAGTTTAGAGGAAATGAGTGAGTTTTTACCAAAAGCCTTTATTTCAATAGAAGATGAAAGGTTTGAAGAACATCAGGGAGTGGATATCAAAAGAACCTTAAGTGCAACTTTTAATTATTTAGTAAAAAGAAATACTTCTTATGGTGGAAGTACGATTACACAACAGTTAATTAAGAATGCTACCAAAGAGAACGAAAAGGATTGGACCAGAAAAGTAAAAGAAATTGTAAGAGCATTTAAGATTGAAAGAGTTATGACAAAAAATGAAATATTAGAAACTTACTTAAATACTATACCACTAGGTGGTGGTGGCAAAAATGTATATGGTGTGCAAGTAGCTGCCAAATTCTATTTTAACAAAAATGCCAAAGACTTAAGTTTAGCAGAATCAGCCTATATAGCAGGTATTACCCATGCACCAAATGTATATAATCCTTTTAAAGAAAATCCAAATACCGATAAAATTAAAACAAGAACTAAAACAGTTTTAGGGAAAATGAAAGAGTTAGGAAAAATCACGGAAGAACAATACAATGAAGCCAAAGAGCAAGTAGAAAATGGATTGAATTTTAGCGAAGGAAGTGTTGTTACCACCAATAACCTATCGTGGTTTGTAGAGGCTGCTATTAGTCAAATTTTAGACCAAATGGTAGCAGAAAAAGGAATTACAAGAGATGTGGCAAGAACCCAATTATACAGTGGTGGTTATACCATTTATACCACGCAATATACAGGAATCCAAAATGTGGTAGAAGAAGAATTTAAGAAACAACAATATGTGTGCAATTCCAAAAAAGAAGAAGGTCAAAACTTACAAGGCTCTATGGTTATATTAGACCAAAACAATGGCTATGTTCTAGGAATTGCAGGTGGAGTAGGAGATAAAATTGCATATGGATTTAACTACGCAACCACCGAATCAAGAGGGCAACCAGGTTCTGCAATCAAACCAATTGGAACCTTAGCTCCTGGCTTACAAGAAGGAATTATCACAGCAGCCTCTGTATTTGATGATATTCCATTTAGCCAAGGAACATGGAATCCACATAATGCATATTCTGGTTACAAGGGATTATCGAACATGAGATATATGATACGAATTTCACAAAACGTATCACAAGTAAGATTAATGCAAAAATTAACACCAAAAAAATCAATTGAATATTTAGTAAAAATGGGATTAAAATCATTAGAAACAGAAGAACCTTCTTTACCATTAATTTTAGGAGGAACAACAAATGGGGTTACTACACTTGAAATGGCATCTGCTTATGCAACAATTGCCAATGGTGGAGAATACATTAGCCCTACCTTCTATACTAAAGTAACCGATGCAGAAGGAAAAGTAGTATATGAACCACATCAAGAAAGAACTCGTGTCTTGTCAGAACAAAATGCCTATATTACACAATCTGTGTTAAAAGAACCTGTGTATGGAGCTGGCGGAACAGGAACTTCATGTAAAATTTCTGGGCAAGAAGTAAGAGGAAAAACAGGAAGCAGTAATGAAAATTGTGATAAATGGTTCTGTGGATTTACAGGACACTATACAGCAGCAACTTGGTTTGGATTTAGAGCAAAAGAAAGTATACCAAGAAATCATCAAAATGATGCCAAAACTGCTTGGAGCAATGTGATGAAGACCATTCATTCAGGTTTACCAAACAAAGGCTATAACGAGCCAAGTGGAATTGTATCTGCTAATGTTTGTATGGATTCTGGATTATTAGCAACCGATACTTGTAGGTCAGACCCTAGAGGTTCAAGAGCATATTCAGAAATATTTGCAAAAGGAACCGTACCAACCGATACTTGTACCACTCATGTTAAACTAAGAATTTGTACTGAAACAGGAAAAATTGCAAATGAATTTTGTCCAAATGCAGAAGAAAAAACCTTTATTACAAGACCAGATAGCCAAAATAGTACAGCATGGCACTCTGCAGCAGATGCACAATATATGGCTCCAAGCGAAACTTGTGAAACCCATAGTAAAGCACCAGATAAATCTGCACCAGTTATTACATTAGACCCAGCAAAAGAAAGCGTTACCTTACAAGTAAATGATAAATATACTTTACCAAAAGCAACCGCAAAAGATGATGAAGATGGAGATGTAACAAATCAGATAAAGGTTGAAATTAAGAAGGATAATAAGGTGGTTGACAAGATTGATACAACCAAAGAAGGAAAATATGTTGTTAGTTATTCGGTATCTGATAAGGCAGGAAATAAAGCGACCAAACAAGTTACCATAACCATTAAGAAAAAACAAAATGAGGATGACAAAAATAATACCATAACCAATAATACAACGAATAATACAACAAACAATACAACGAATAATACAACAGGAGACAAAAACAATACAACTACCAATACAACAAGTAAAGACAATAAGAAAAAAGAATAAAGAGTGAAAAAGAAGTCAGTAATTGGGCTGACTTCTTGCTTAATAGAAAGGAGAAGAGACATGGAACTTAAGTTATATAATACATTATCAAAAACAAAAGAAGTGTTTACCCCATTAGAAGGAAATGAGGTAAGAATGTATTCTTGTGGACCAACTGTGTATAAAGATGCCACGATTGGAAACATGAGAACCAATATATTTCAAGATGTTTTAAGAAGGGTTTTAAAATATAATGGTTATACACTAAAGCATGTAATGAATATTACAGATGTAGGACATTTGGTTTCAGATGGAGACGAAGGGGAAGACAAAATGGAAAAATCAGCAAGAGAAGAAGGCAAATCTCCACTTCAAATAGCAGAAGTTTATACCAAAAGATTTTTTGACGATTTATCTTTGTTAAATATTGAAACACCAGAAATCATTGCCAAAGCAACTGACCACATTAAAGAAATGCTACAATTTGTAGAAGCATTGGTAGAAAGAGGATATGCCTATGAGACTTCTACTGCAATCTATTTTGATGTTTCTAAACTAGATACCTATGGAATATTATCTGGTATTAATGTAAACGACCAAAAAGCAGGTGCAAGGGTAGAGGTAGACCAAGAAAAAAGAAATCCATATGATTTTGCAGTGTGGATTAAGGCTCCAGAAAACCATATTATGAAATGGGATAGCAAATGGGGAA
>CAOJXM010000047.1 GCA_948465625.1 uncultured Clostridium sp.
AAAATGTAAAAATAGCAATGACCACTGTCCAAACAAGTTTTGAAGAATTTATGGAAAGATTAGAAAAAAGGCATTTACTCAATGAGACCATTTGTGTATTAGTAGGAAATATTCAAAGGATGATGATTGCACCACAGATGGGGTATCAAGTAGAAGAGGATGTGCCACTTGCTGTATTGGAAGCATATGAATTTTTAAAGCAAAAAGGATATAGTAAATATATTTATACAGTAGAAGAAATAAAAGGATTAATTGCACAATATGGATTAAAGCCAGGATATGAACCAAACTATTTTAATTAGTACCAAATAAAGGAGAAATATGGAAAGATTTAAAACAATACAAGAAAATGCTTGTGAACAGATTGTAGAGAAAAAATCCAAATTTATTGCTAATATAATATATGTAGAAAATAAAGAGCAAGCAGAAGAATGGATTAAACAGATTAGTAAAAAATACTTTGATGCTCGTCATAATTGTTTTGCCTATATTACTTTTGATGAGGAAAATCGTAAAATAGAGAAATGTAGTGATGATGGAGAACCTTCTGGAACAGCAGGAGCACCAATGTTAAATATTTTAAACAAAAACGAATTATGCAATGTTTTAGTGGTAGTAACAAGATATTTTGGTGGAGTTTTATTAGGAACAGGTGGATTAGTACGTGCTTATTCAGAGGCTACCTTAAAAGTATTAGAAAATAGTAAAACTGTAGAAATGCAAAGTGGACAAGAAGTAAAAGTAGTAATAGAATATAAAGATGTAGAAAGTTTTAAATATTTTTGCAGAAAGAATTTTGTGAAAATAACAAAGGAAGAATATAAGAATAATGTTGAAATTACAATAGAAACTACGAAACCAATCATAGAAAACCTAAAAACGAAATTCGACAATATTAGAGTTAATATTATAAAAATAGACTTAATACAACAAAAATATATAAAAGTAGACAAAAAATGAGAAAACAAAAAAGAAAAAAATTGAAAAAATTTCCAGAAAACTATTGCAAAATTTTTTCAAAACCAATATAATGTCCAATGTAAAAAATTTACAAATTATATTTTTTTAGGAGGAATAAAAGTGAAAGATAAGATTACAGTTTTAATAGCAGACGATAATGCGGAATTTGCCAATAAATTGGCAAGACATGTTGAATTGGGAGAGATGGATGTCATAGGAATGGCAAGAGATGGAAATGAAGCATTTGATATGATTACCAATGTACAGCCAGATATTGTATTATTAGATGTTATTATGCCACATTTAGATGGAATTGGAGTATTAGAAAAGATTGCAATGTCAAACATGGCCAAAAGACCAATGTGTATTATGCTATCAGCAGTTGGACAAGATAAGATTACGCAAAGAGCCATTGAGTTAGGCGCACAATATTACATAGTAAAACCATTTGATATTGACATTTTAGTACACCGCATGAGAGAACTAAAAGAATATAAGCCATCACAATTTGCAAACACAATAACCAATCGAGAAATAAAAGTACCATATATAGAATTAACACCAGACGCAACAAAAAATGAAGAAAATTTGGAGGCTTTAGTAACAAACATCATACATGAAGTGGGTGTTCCAGCACATATTAAAGGATATCAATATTTAAGAGAAGCCATTATGGTAGTGGTAAATGATATCGATGTCATTAATCAAATTACAAAACAACTGTATCCAGAGATTGCTGAGAAGTTTAATACGACACCATCAAGAGTAGAAAGAGCGATTCGTCATGCGATAGAAGTAGCATGGGCAAGAGGAAAGGCAGATACCGTAGAAAACATCTTTGGATATACAGTTTCTGCAAGCAAAGGAAAGCCAACAAATAGTGAGTTTATCGCAATGATTGCGGATAAATTAAGATTAGAGTTAAAGTCAGCGTAGAGAATGGATTATACATTGAAACAAGGTAGAAAAGGTATAAAAAACCTACAAACTGTTTTTATAAATACCAACAAACTTTTAAGATTTATTGGGCATGAAAAATAGAAAATAAGACCTTATAAAAAATAAGAATAGATGATATTGTTCATTTATTCTTATTTTTGTTTCTAATTAATTGAATATATAGAATATGTAATTTGTTGATTTTAATTTTAAAATTGTTGTAATGTGTCATTACATAGTCGAGTGGGAGAGATGTTGTGGAACTCTCCTGCTTTTAATTTATAAAATAAAAAAAGCATGTGCATTGTGGTACACATACAAGCAAACAATATACACAACCTGACCTAAGGTACATTGTTTAATGTAAATATATAATAACATCTTTTTTAGGATTTGTCAAATACAATTTTTCAAAAAAATCGTAGTTTTTATTGTAATTAAAATTACAGAAATGTAAAAAGCAAGGTTGCAATATACCTTGTTTTAATTTTTAAAATTTTAGTTTATAATATGTAGGTGTTTGACAAAAATACAAAACTTATTCATAAGCGCTATACAAATTGGCAAAAATATACTATACTAATTAGCATAGGAAATGAGAATAAGCAGATGTGGTTTGCCTCCAACAAGGAGGTGAGGCTTATGATAGATACAGGATATTTAATAGCAATAATATACATATTATTTTATGCTTTAATAGGAATAACTATCATAGCTCTTTCTTTGATAATAGCACTTGTAGTATTACTTCGTAAGAGCAAATAAACCAAAAAAACAGACACATCTGTAACTCGCCAAAGTTTGATGTGTCAAAACACTAGATTGAGGTGAACCACGTTTGTGGTTTCTCATTTTCTATCTTTATTATACACACATTATTTGATTTTGTCAAACGATTTTTAAACTGGCTGTTGAAAAGGAGAAGTTTGGTGAAAAGATATAGTAATATATATGTAACAGCTGTGCTATTGTGGCTACCGTAATTTTATTATAGTATTTCTAAAATAAATAATAATAATAAGATTAAAATTGCACTAATGGTAAAGCCAACCTTAGAATTCCAAAAGTGACTTCTACTTACTATTTTATCAAATTTTTCCTTTGACACTTTTTCTAAGCGACCTTTGTTCATTACAAGAAAAGGTGTATGCAAGATATAGTAAGTATCTTCATTTGTTATCTCAATTTCTTCATCAATCCATATGTGTTCTTTTGTAGTTCTATATCTTTAATCTTATTTTTTAATATTTTTCCATAATCATTTCCATACAATATTTTTCTTGCAATTATAAGAAAAACAGAATACAATAGAAGCAGAGAAAATAGAAAGAAATAAAGAAAAAAAGGGGAAAAGAATGAAATCGGATAAAATAGAAAGTATAGCAATTACCGCCATTATAAACGAAGTAAATCAATTTGACCATATCTATGAAAATTTAAAAAAAAGAGAAAAACAGGCAATTTGGGATGGGGATTTAGAATTCTATCAAGAAGAAACAATAAAGGTAAAAAAATTCGTTGGAAGAATACCAGTTCAAGTAAAGGGAAAAACAGTAGAAAGCAATGAAAACAAAGAGCTATTTTATGATATTGAAATAGTAGATTTACAAAGTTATCAAAAAGATAGAAAAGGTGCTATCTTTTTTGTGGTAACCATATTTCCAGATAGGAGTACACAGATTTCCTATAAGATGTTTGATTTAGAAACCATTGAAGAAATTTTAAAACAATGTAAAAAGAGCCAAAAAACAAAAAGAATACGATTTCAAAAATTAGAAAACAATCAATTAGATTCGATTTGTATCGAATTTATAGAAAAATTAAAGGTATACAAAAGCATAAAAAGGTTGCCAAGCATTGAAGTTTATGAAAAAAAGACACTTTGTTATGACCATAGTACAAAATACGAATTAGAGGAAATGCAAAAAGCAAATGAAGTATTTTATGAAACCAATGCCTATAAAGAAGCAAAAGAAAAATTAGAAAAGCAAAATATTATCATTTTACATGGAGAGCCTTGGGTAGGAAAAACCAGTACAGCAAGAAAATTGGTAATGAATTATATCGAGCAAGGGTATCTGTTTTTGTATGGAAACGTAGATGATTTGGTAGAAATCAAAAACAAAATTGCAACAGATGCCAAAATAATCTGTTTATTAGATGATTTCCTGGGTTCTAATGTGCAATATCTAGAAAAAAATGTAGCAGAAAGTACATTAGATAAAATTATTGGTATCTGTAAGCAAAGCCAAAACAAAAAGCTAATCTTAACCACAAGAACCTATATCTACAATAATAGTAAGCAATTGTTTTACAAGTTTTATCGTAGTACAGGGGTAAAAGATGAGTATTTGATTGATATTTCGCAATATAGTTATATGGAAAAGGGGAATATTTTATATAATCACCTAAAGAAAAATAATATGTTAGGAACCAATCAACATATTAAAATGGTACAAAGCAGATTGTATGAAGATATCATTCAACATTCTAATTTTAATCCAGGAATAGTGGCATTAATTTGCCAAAGACTAAAAGAAAAGGAAATAACAGATTTAAAAGAATACATTAAACAGGCATTGGAGGACCCAGAGCAACTCTGGGAAGAGGAATATCAAAAGTTAAATATTTGGCAAAAAATAATTTTGACCATTATCACATTATTTGATGTAAAGGTTCCAGAGGAATATGTAAAAGAACAATTTGATGAGATTATCCAAAAAGAAAAAATAGAATTAACGGATTCAGATACTTTTTCAAAATCAATGGATGTATTAGCACTTTCTTTTATAAGCGTTACCTTTAATGAGGAACAAAAAAGAGAAGTAAAACTTACCAAGCATAGTATAGCAGATTTTATGATTGGTAAAATACAAAAGAAACAAATTGATATTAACCGTTATATCAAGACAGCAAACTATATAGAAACAATAGTTTATATTGATGCAATCATGGGAAAAGAAACAGAAGAAGCATTAGCACAAAAGGTAGAAGAAGATTTTTATAGGATAAAATCATTTTGGTATGATAAAAAGCATTTTATTTATCAAATATTAGAAAACAAAATTACTCCAACAAGGGAGAAGTTATTAAAACAATATATTATACAGGCATTTGAAGAATTGAATATCAGTTTGATTCTTTCGATTACAGTAAATGAAAAAGATGCCTTGTATGAATTTACCATGGGAAAATTTAAAGAATGGATAATAGAAGAAAATACAGAGGAGTATTTATATTATTTAGAAGATGAATTAGATTGTGACATTTATTTTGCAACTTGTGCTAATATTTTTAAATATGAAAAAGATAGTGAATATATGTTAGTAAATTTACAAGAAATAAAAGAAACGTTATTAGATATCGTGATGAATGGAATTAAAAGGGAATTGCTCGATGATTTAATTGACACCTTTGCAGAGGAGATACAAGAAGGAAGAGAGATTGGTGAAGTTTTAGATGAAATAATTTCTGATACAGTAGAAATGGAAATTCCAAGTTTAAGACAAGTATATAGTAAGAAAAATTATCAAAAAATAATCGATTATTTGTGCCAAAATAAGGGAAGAAAAATTGAGATAGAAAAAATAAAAGAAGCAATAAAAGTAGTTTACGGTACTCCAATAGAAGAAAGAGAGGACAGTATCATAAATATGGATTTTACCCAAAGAAAATACATAGAAGAAAAGTTTGAAGAAGGAATCCCAAAAGAATTAATACCAATCCATCTATATGAAAAACCAGAAATATTTTTGAGTGATTTACCAAAAGAGTGGTGGTTAAACAGTTTTAGGAATTGTTATATGTTATATTATGAATTTTTACAAAAGAGAGAAATAGAGGATAATTCGTTAAAAGGATTTGCAAAAGAATTTCTAACTTATATTTTGCAAGAAAAGAATAAGATTGCAAAAGAAACAGAAAAGTTTCTAACAAAGATAGTGTATCAGAATTTTAAAAAAGGCAATCTACAAATCAAAGTAAAAGATATACAGAAATACGAAAAGACTCATCCAAAAGAAATGAAAGAATTGTGTGAGGCAAAAATGATTGTACGAACTGAAGAAAATTATGAGTGGATGAGTGAATACTTGTATTTTTATATCGCCCTAGAAGAAGTAATAAGAAAAAAAGATGATTTAATTGTGATAATGAGTCAGTGGGAGGAGAAAGAATTAAACAAAAACATACAAGAGATTTTAGAACTTTCTTGTGCAATGAATACAACTCAATTTAATGAACAATATCTAATCCCTATTATACAAGAGTTTGTTGAGAAAATAGAGGGGCAATATCAAAAATTAGGAAAAATGAAAGTATCTAAGGCAATTATGGATTTAATTTCATTAAGAATTGAATTGGATAAAAAATTTAATTTACTAACTATAATTAACAAAGCCTATGAGTTTTTATGGATGATTGAATGGATAACAGGTATAAAATTAGAAGAAGCAGTAGGAAAATTTGAATATGGAATTAATCAAAAAGAATGGTATCAAACCTGTTATCATCAAGAAAGAGGAAACTATGAATTAGAATTTAAAAAGATTTTACAAGATAAGCAATTAAGGAAAATTTGCGATTCGTTAAAGGTGTGGGATTATCTTTATGATGTTTATAAAATCAGTAAGCAAGTACTACAAAAGGTACAAGCAGATACCAGTTTGAATGCATTTCATGATAAGAAAAAAGAAATAGAAGAAAAATATTTTGAAGCATAAAAGGTGTAACTAAGTTTGGTTACACCTTTTTACAAAGAGCAATAAAACAAGATAAAGACAAGTATAAGAAAGAAGAGAAAAAATTGTTTGCATTAGTAAACTATCAAAGGAAAAAGGAAGTAGATTTACAATTAAGTAGGATAAGATACTACAAATGAAAGGAAGAATAATCCAATCCTTAAAATTCAGCTTAAATCTAGTTAATTGCCAAAGTTGAAAAATACTAATGCCACAATTTAAAATTTCGCTTACAAAAATAACAAATAAGTAGCCATAAATTCCGTAAATAGGTACAATAAAATAAATGCATAAAATGCTAACAAATAAATCTAAAATATTGCAACCCATCACACTTAGCTGTTTATCTAAACCTTTTAAAATACTATCCACAATGCTGTCAAAATACATAAATAAAATTAAAGGGCACAAGATTTTTAAATATTGACTAATCTCTAGCTTATTATAAATTAATAAACTAAGAGCATCAGAGTAAAAGGCAAAAATACCAATTACGCCAATGGAGAAAAGTAAAGTTAATTTGAAAATTTTACAAATAGCATGATGAATTTGTTTGGTTTGTTTACGTGCATAATAGGCAGAAAACTCTGGAATTAATAAGGTACTAAAGGAGTTTAACAATACCTCAGGAAACATTAAAATAGGCATTGCCATACCAGTAACCATACCGTATTGAGAAATGGCTTGTTCACAACCAATTCCAGACTTTTCTAATCGTAAAGGAATTAATAATTGTTTTAAAGAAGACAAGCCAGAGCGAATATAAGAAGTGATAGCAACTGGGATTGAAATGTTTAAAATTCTTTTGGTATAGTTTTTTTCTTTGGAAGCATTAGGGCAACTACATTTTCTAAGGTCAATTCGATAGAAAAGATAGCAAAACAGGCA
>CAOJXM010000048.1 GCA_948465625.1 uncultured Clostridium sp.
AAAGAATGTATAAAAACCAATATCATGGAAAGAGAAAGACTATACGAAGAAAAAGAAGATTTTGAAACGCAGTTAGAACGATTAAATCAGAAAGAAGAATTGATAGAAGAGGCCTATAAAACCAAAAAGAGTGTACTTAGCAAAATTAATGTAATTGATAAGAAATTGAACAATGAAGAATTATTAGAAAAAGAATTTATAAAGCGTAACAAAGATGTAAAACCATATTTTAAAATATTTAGTTTGGCACATCTAACAGAAATTCTAAACAAGGAAAGAAAAAAATTATTAACAACCTTAGAAGAAAACAATCAGTTGTTAGACCCTAGGTATTATGTGGAATTAAAAAAAGGGATTGAAGAACAATATAAACTTTTAGAAGATATGGAACTAGGGGAAATGGATGACAAGTTTAAGATGATACAATTACAAAAAATTATCCTAAAATGTTTTACGCTAAGAGTAGAAAAGGCAAAAGAGAAAATGGAAGTATTAGAACTTATGTATATGTACCGTTATTATCGCTATTTGCCAATGGATGAGAATACTTTAGTTCGTGATTATAAAGAATTAGAGGGAGAATTTTTAGAAGTAGAAAGCAAATTAATTGAAAAAGCGATTGCTAGTAAAATAATTTTAAAAGTATCTGAGGAAGAAGAATTTAACCAAAAAGTGTTAAAAAATATTTTTAATACCAGAATGATTAATTTAGAAAAAATGAACATGAGGCTAAAAAAGGAAAACAATGAAATTTTAATTGAAGTATTTGATGACAAATTTCCAGATAATACAGTGGTACAAGCAGAAGAAATACAAAAGGAAAAATTAAAAGTAAAATTCAACAAGATTTTTAAGGTATTTGTATAAAGAATAGTAAAAATAGGAGGAAAACTATGAAAATTACATTTTTAGGAGCAACCCAAACCGTAACTGGGTCAAACTTTTTAGTAGAAGCTGCTGGTAAAAAGTTTTTAGTAGATTGTGGAATGTATCAAGGAAAAGCAACAGAGGAAAAGGAAAATGATGAGCCATTTTTATATGAGCCAAGCGAAATTGATTTTATGCTATTAACCCATGCTCATATTGACCATTCTGGAAGAATTCCTAAGTTATATTTAGAAGGGTATAAAAATCCAATCATTGCAACCAAGGCAACTTGTGATTTGTGTTCCATCATGTTACCAGATAGTGGACATATACAAGAAATGGAAATTGAGTGGAAGAACAAAAAGAGAAAAAGAGAGGGAAAAGAAGCTTTACCACCATTGTATACAGCAGAGCAAGCAATGCAAGCATTAGAACTATTTCAGCCAGTTTCGTATGATACAATCATCGACATAGACGAAAACATCAAAGTAAGATTTAATGATGCAGGACATATGTTGGGTTCTAGTATTATTGAAATATGGGTAAGTGAAAATGGAAAAACAGAAAAAGCCGTCTTTACAGGAGACTTAGGAAACAATGATATTCCACTCTTATCTTCTCCAACCATGATTGAATCAGCAGACTATTTGGTAATGGAATCAACCTATGGAAGTAGATTGCATATGAGAAATGATGACAAAGCAGAGTTGTTTTTAACCATTGTAGCAGAAACATTGGAAAAAGGTGGAACCGTTGTCATTCCATCCTTTGCAGTAGGAAGAACACAAGAAATTTTATATGAGTTAAATAAGTTAAAAGAAAAACGTGAGGATGAAGCGTTTACAAAGAAATATGAAACCTTAATGAAGGCACCTGTTTTTGTAGATAGTCCACTAGCAATTTCGGCAACTGAAATTTTTAGAGAAAATCAAGACTTATTTGACGAGGATGTGCAAGAAGCTATGAGGCAAGGGGACAATCCATTAGAATTTCCAGGCTTGCAATTTGCAAGAACAGTAGACGAATCAAGAGCCTTAAACGAAAGCAATCAACCATCTATCATTATTTCGGCAAGTGGAATGTGTGAAGTAGGAAGAATCAAACATCATTTAAAACATAACCTATGGAATCCAAACAGCACGATATTATTTGTTGGTTACCAAGCACCAGGAACCTTAGGAAGAAAGATTGTAGAAGGGGCAGAAAAAGTAAAAATATTTGGAGAAGAAATTGCAGTACATGCTAGAGTGGAATACATCGAAGGTTATTCTGGACATGCTGACCAAGA
Source organism: uncultured Clostridium sp. (assembly GCA_948465625.1). Lineage (GTDB taxonomy): Bacteria > Bacillota > Clostridia > TANB77 > CAG-508 > CAOJXM01. The sequence continues at coordinate 2,156 of CAOJXM010000048.1, forward strand.
ATGGTTATTAAACTTCATTTACTCTTTCATCAAAAAACCAAAACATATCTTTTTAGTACATGGAGAAGAAGAAAGTCAACAAGTATTAAAACAAAAAATATTAGAAACCACACAAATACCAGTAACCATACCAGAATTTGGAGCAACCTACACCTTGGAATTAGACAAAGAAATAGAACAAGAACAAACTTATGCCCTACCAAATGTATATAGACCATTACGACTAGAGTTAATCGAGAGAATAGAAACCTTAAAAGAAGAAGTAGAAGACATGGGCAATATCTTAATCGAAGGAAAAATGGGCGAAGACACAAAAGACGAAGAACTAGAGGCAATCAACCAAAAAATCAAACAGTTAGAAAAAATGATTGTATCTATTATTGAGTGATGGACCATTAGGGACGGTTCTTTTTGGTCCAACTTGGACCATTTGGGACACAACTTGCTATTGGTAAATAAGGGGAAATCATATAGCAATCTCAAGAATAGAAGAAGTATAGGAGAAAATTATGGAAAAATATTTTAATGATGCAATAATCGGAAACAAGAGTATAACGGCAAGTTTTACTAAAAAGGGCGAATTATTAAGGTTGTATTATCAACAGCCAGACTATAGACAATTTATCCATTATATGTATGCAGGATTACAAATTAATGATTCAGCATTAATCAAGTTACATGATGATATTAATAATGTATATCATCAATATTTTACAAAAGATACTAATATTTTAAATACAGAGATAAAAAATACGTATTTTAATTTAAAAGTGAATCAAACGGATTTTGTACCAATAAGACAAAATGTATTGGTAAAGAAATATATATTTACCAATGAGAATACAATTGATTTGGATGTATCGTTCTTGGTGCATTCTAGCTTATTAACAGATGAGAATAACGCAGTATCAGCAATGGTTATTGATTTTGGAATGATACAATATTCGCATGATTATATGTTAGCTTTGGTAGCAAAGGAGAATCCAGTGTTATCACATCAAATCAATGATACAAGTAGCAATATTGATACAGGAAAAATACAGGATAAGGATTATATTGGCATGGCTGCCGATTCTAGTGTTAGTTATCATATAGGGAATTTGAAACCAGGAGAAACAAAGGAAATTGAGTTTTATCTTTATATTCAAGAAAATAAAGAAATTTATAAAATGCATGATGTGTTAGAAAAGATTGAGCAAATTAAAAAGATTGATTATGAAAAAGAGTTAAATCACACTAAAAGTTACTGGAGAAAGTATGTAAAGGAGCATGCAAAGCTAGAATTAAAAGAGGAAACTGAATATGATAAAAAGATAAAAAATATCTACAATCGTTCTATTTTATTATTTCCACTTTTAACCAATGAGCAGACGGGAGGAATTCAAGCAGCAGTAGAGATAGATGAAGAAAAAACGCAGTGTGGAAGGTATGCATATTGTTGGCCACGTGATGCCGTATTTATTACAAGGGCAATGGATTTGGTAGGAATGGAAAAAGAAACAGAGAAATTTTATAAAAGTTTTTGTAAAAATACACAAAGCAAAAACGGAATGTGGGAACAACGATTTTATACTGATTGCAGATTAGCACCATGTTGGGGCTATCAAATTGATGAGACAGCAAGTGTGGTTTATGGGGCGTATATGCATTATCAAAAAACAAAAGAGGAAAAATTTTTAAAAGATAATGTGAAGATGATGGAAAAAGCAACCAAATATCTAGAAAAATACATAGAAAATTTGTTAGCAATAGAGGAAAAAGAGGATTTAGTAAAAAAGGAAATTTTAGAAAATAAAAAGGAAGAAAGAGAAAAAATACATGTTAGTTACGATTTATGGGAAATGCATGAAGGAGTGAGTTTGTATTCAATTGCTAGTATTTTTAGTGCTTTTCAATGTATGATAAAAGTGTATGAATATATGAATGAGCAAGAAGAAAAGGAAAGGCAAAAAACGAAAACACCAAATCGATTAAAACAGGAAGTAATGCTAAAAGAAAAAGAAAAATTGCAGGATTATTCGCAAAAAATAAAAAAATATGTGCTAGAAAATTTCTATGATGAAGAAAGAAAAACATTTGTAAGGAATTTAGAAGATAGACAAATCGATATCAGTATTTTAGGGGCGATTGTGCCATTTGAATTATTTACAGCAAAAGAGAAAAAGGTTCAAAACTCAGTAGAAACCATAGATTTAAACTTAAGAACCTATACAGGAGGCTACAAAAGATTTGAACAAGATCACTATAGAGGCGGAAATCCATGGACCATAGCAACCTTGTGGAGAGCTCTTTATTACATAGAATTAAAGCAATATAAAAAAGCAAAAGAATGCTTAGACTTTGTAATCCATTCTGCAACAGAACATGGCTATATAGCAGAGCAGGTGGACAACCAAACAATGCAACCAGCTTGGGTAATTGGACTTGCCTGGGCACATGCGATGTTTATTCTTGTGCTAGAGAAATTGGGTCATTAGGGACGGTTCTTTTTGGTCCCAATTGGACCATTTGGGACGCTTTTCAGATAGAATTAAAAAGAAAATTGAACAAAAGTATAGCGTAAATGAGAAATTTATGCTATATTTTTTCATAAGGGAAAATTTAAGAAAAAGGAGGGAAAATATATAATTGTAATAAAAGAATTATTGGGGGCAAATAAATTTTACAAAGAAAGGTGGGAGACTAATGCCCCGAATAGCAAGAGTAAAAAGTCAAAGTAAGATATATCATATTATGATAAGAGGAATTAATAAGCAGGATATATTTTACGATAAACATGATTATTTAAAATTTTTAAAAGAATTAAAAAATACAAAGGAAAAATATGGATATGAGATATATGCTTATTGTTTAATGCCAAATCATGTACATTTAGAGATAAGAGATATAAAAGATTGTTTAGAAAATATAATGAGGAGTTTAGAAATAAGTTACTCAAGTTATTTTAATAAAAGATATGAAAGAGTAGGTCATGTATTTCAAGATAGATATTTAAGTAAAAATGTGGAGGATGCAGAGTACTTGCTTGGATTACAACGATATATTCATCAAAATCCAGAAAAAGCAGGAATTGGAAAAATGGAAGAATATAAATGGAGTAGTTACAAAGATTATCTATATGGATATGGGATAACAGATACGAATTTTGTATTGGAAAAATTTTCTAATAACAAACAGGAATTTATGAAATTTAATCAAGAAGTAAAAAATGAAATAGAGCAAATAATTGATTTTGAAGTTGGATATAAATTTACAGATGAGGAGTTAAGTGAAATAATAAAGAAGAGATTGAAGATAGAAAATCCACAAGATATACAAAAGTATAATATAAATGTAAGAGAAGAAATGTTAAAAGAAATAATAGCGTTGAAAGAAATTGTTAGTGTTAGGCAGATGGCAAGAGTAATTGGAATTGATAAGAAAAATATAGCAAGAGTAATAAAAAAATCGATTAAAGAAGTGTCCCAAATGGTCCAAATTGGACCAAAAAGAACCGTCCCTAATGGGGACACGAGGAGGTAGAAAGAAATGGCAAAGGATAAGTCGGTGTTTGTGTGTAGTGAGTGTGGATATGAGTCTCCTAAGTGGATGGGGAAGTGTCCAGGCTGTAATAGTTGGAATTCTTTTTATGAGGAGAAGTTGGCTAAGAATTCGGCTACATCTAAGTATGAGAAGAAGAAAGAGGCTGTGCCTAGGGTGTTAAATGAACTAGAGGGAAAAGAGGTAAAGAGAACTTCTACAGGGTTTGAGGAGCTTGATCGTGTGCTTGGTGGAGGTTTGGTTAGTGGTTCATTGGTGCTACTAGGAGGAGAGCCAGGGATTGGAAAGTCAACCTTGATTTTACAAATTTGTGATAAGATTAAAGGGGAAGGCAAGGTTTTGTATGTTTCTGGTGAGGAGTCAGCAGAACAAATTAAGATAAGAGCAGATAGGCTTGGGATTAAGAATGACGATATTCTGTTTTTGGGCGAGACGGATATTTCGTTGATTGAAGATGCGATTTTGAAGTTAAATCCTAAACTGGTTATTATCGATTCGATCCAAACGATGTATGCAGATGAGATTACAGCAGCAGCACGGTAGTGTGAGCCAGGTAAGAGAGATTACAGCAAGGATTATGCGAGTGTGTAAAGATAATGCGATTACTACGATTATTATAGGACATGTTACCAAAGAGGGAAATATTGCAGGGCCAAGAGTGCTAGAACATATGGTGGATACGGTGTTGTACTTGGAAGGAGAGAGATATTTTTCTTATCGAATTTTAAGGGGCGTTAAGAATCGATTTGGTTCAACGAATGAGATTGGTATGTTTGAAATGCAGGATAAAGGGATGACAGAGATTTTGAATCCATCTTCTATTTTGATTTCGGAAAGGGAGGACAACCCTTCTGGTTCAATTATTATTGCGACAATGGAGGGAACAAGACCTTTGTTGATTGAGGTACAGTCTTTGACGAGTCAAAGTGTATTTGGTTTGCCTAGACGAACCGCCAATGGAATGGATTATAATCGATTGACGGTATTAATTGCTGTTTTGGAAAAAAAGGCGGGATTAATGCTAGGAAACCAAGATGTGTATGTAAATGTGGTTGGAGGGATTAAGTTAAATGAGCCAGCTACTGATTTGGGAATAATATTAGCAGCAAGTTCTAGTTTTAAGAATATGCCAATTGCAAAAGGAACAGTGGCAATTGGTGAAGTTGGCTTAACAGGAGAGGTAAGAAGTGTCAATTTAATAGAGAAAAGAATAAAAGAAGCCGAAAAATTGGGATTTAAGTGTTGTATTATTCCAGAAAGTAACAAAAGACTATTGAAAGATGATTACAAATTAGATATAATAGGAGTGAAAAATATAAATGAAGCAATGAAAAAGATTGGTTTGAAATAATTTAAAGTGGAAGTGGAGTGATAAAGGTGCGTTTGAAAGATGAGACAGATATAACAAGTATACTAAAGCTAATGGCCCCAGGAACACAAATTCGAAATGGATTGGATAATATACTAAAGGCAAAAACAGGTGCATTAATTGTAATTGGAGATTCGAAAGAGGTATTGGATTTAGTAGATGGTGGTTTTAGTATAAACGAAGATTACACCCCTTCTCGTTTATATGAGTTGGCAAAAATGGACGGAGCCATTATATTGAGTAGCGATTTGAAAAGAATATTATTTGCCAATGCACAGATTATTCCAAGTTCTACCATTCCAACAAAGGAAACGGGTACTAGACATAGAACAGCAGAGCGTACCGCAAAACAGACAGGAGAAATTGTGGTTAGTATTTCACAAAGAAGAAATATTATTACTATTTTTAAAG
>CAOJXM010000049.1 GCA_948465625.1 uncultured Clostridium sp.
CTTTTTTACTTTTCTTTGGTTTAAATTTTTTAATTTTTATCTTTTGTTCTTTTTTAATTTTTCTTTTGTAAATTTTTTCTTTGGTTTCTTTCGTTATTTGTCTTTGGTTGTTTATATAAACTTTTTCAAGTTATATACCTAACATGGTCATATTTTCTGCTATTTCATCTGCTGATATGTTATCATCACTACTATATTCTTTCCAGATTTGTTTGTTCCAAATTTCGATTCTGGTTCCGACTCCTATAATTGTGATTTCTTTATCAAGTGAAGCGTGTTCTCTTAAGTTTGCTGGGATTAAGAATCTTCCTTGTTTATCAATTTCGCATTCTACTGCTCCTGATAAGAAGAATCTTACAAAGTTTCTGGCATTTTTTTGTGCGAGTGGTAAGGCTTTTAGTTTTTCTTCAAAGTTTGTCCATTCGGTTTGTGAATAAGCAAATAAACACCCATCTAGTCCTTTTGTTATAATGAATGTTTCTCCAATGTCTTCTCTTAGTTTTGATGGCATGATTACTCTACCTTTGGCGTCTACATTATGCTCATATTCACCGATAAACACTTTCTTTCACCTCGCTCCATTTTCAAACCACTTTCTACCACTTTTCTCCACTTCACTTAAATTTTAATATATCTTTTTTTATTTTGCAATACTTTTTTGAAAATTTCTTAAATTTTTTTATTTTCTTTTTGTAAGTTTCTTATACTCACTATATTTTTTTTACCTCATATACTACTATGAGGTGTTTTTTATGGAAAATCGAAAGTATAAACTTGCTCTTGTAGGTGCTACTGGATTAGTTGGTAGAACTGCCTTAAAAGTGCTAGAAGAAAAGAAACTCCCAATTGATGAGTATGTTTTTTTTGCTTCTGCTAAGTCGGCTGGCAAAAAGATTTCCTTTTTGGAACAAGAATATGTGGTTCGTGAATTAAAAGAAGATTCTTTTGACGAAGGATTTGATTTTGCTATTTTTTCTGCTGGGGGAGAAACTGCAAAAAAATTTGCTCCCATTGCTGCTTCCAAAGGCTGTGTGGTAGTAGATAATAGTAGTGCTTTTCGAATGGAGCCTAATGTTCCTCTTGTCGTTCCCGAAGTAAATCCAGAAGAAATTTTACATCATCATGGTATTATTGCCAATCCAAATTGCTCTACCATTCAAGCTGTTGTTGCCTTGAAGCCTTTAGCAGATACCTATAAGATAAAACGAATTGTATATTGTACTTATCAAGCAGTGTCTGGTGCTGGGCAAAAAGGTGTATCTGATTTGATTAACGGAATTAGTGGAGAACCACCACAGAAATTCCCTTATCCAATTTTTAATAACTGTTTACCGCACATTGATGTGTTTTTGGAAAATGGTTATACCAAGGAAGAGGAAAAGATGATAAATGAAACAAGAAAAATTTTAAAAGCTCCTGATTTGCTAGTTACCGCTACTGCTGTTCGTGTTCCTGTTTTAAATTGTCATAGTGAAAGCATTAATGTGGAGTTTGAAACTCCTTTTGCTGATATCGAAGAGGTTAAAGAGGTATTAAAAAAATCTCCCGGAATTGTTCTACAAGATGATATACAAAATTGTATCTATCCAATTGCAACAAAGTCTTCTGGTTTGGATGAAGTTTTTGTTGGTAGAATCCGAAAAGATTTTAGTGTCAAAAATGGTATTAATTTTTGGGTTGTGGCTGATAATATTCGAAAAGGTGCAGCAACCAATGCTGTTCAAATTGTAGAAAAGCTTATGACATAATCGTTTCTTGGCAATGTTCACAAGTTGTACAATCAAAGTGATATTCTTTTTCTAGCTTACTTGTGTCTTTGCCTTGTTTTTTATAAAAATCGATAATCGCTGCTTTTACCGCTTCTTCTGCTAATACAGAGCAATGTATTTTGGCTAGTGGTAATCCGTCTAATGCTTCTATTACTGCTTGGTTGGTTAATGCTAAGGCTTCTTCTATTGTTTTTCCTTTGATTAATTCGGTTGCCATACTGCTTGTTGCAATGGCTGCCCCACAACCAAAGGTTTTAAATTTAACATCTACTATTTTTTCGTTTTCTATTTTTAAATAAATTTTCATGATATCTCCACAAACTGGATTTCCCACTTGTCCGATACCATCTGCCTTTTCTATTTCTCCCACATTTCTTGGACTAGAAAAGTGTTCTATTACTTTTTCTGAATACATTTGATTCCTCCTATTTTGTTTTAATAAAATCTTCATATAATGGTGACATGTTTCTTAATTTGGCTACTGCTTCTACTAAAGTTTCTACTAAAAAATCAACATCCTCTTTGGTATTTTCTTCCCCAAATGTGGTTCGTAAAGAGCCATGTGCCACTTCGTGTGGTAAACCAATTGCTAATAATACGTGTGATGGTTCTAAAGAACCAGATGTACAAGCTGAACCAGAAGACGCACAAATCCCTTTCCCGTCTAAAATTAATAATAGGGATTCTCCTTCAATAAAGCGAAAGGAAATATTCGCATTTCCTGGTAGCCTTTTGGTTCGATGACCATTTACTTTGATATATGGTATTTTTTCTTCTACTTGCGAAATATAGTAATCTCTTAATTCTGTTAACTTTTGGTTATAGGCATCGAAATTTTGATAAGCTAATTCAATTGCTTTTCCTATTCCCACAATTCCTGCTACATTTTCGGTTCCTGCTCTTTTGTTTTTTTCTTGATGCCCACCGTCTTGTATTCGTTCCAATTTTACTCCTGTTTTCACATATAGAGCTCCCATTCCTTTTGGTCCATAAAACTTATGGGCTGACATAGATAGCAAGTCTATATTTAGTTCTTGTACATCAATTTTCACATTTCCAATGGCTTGCACAGCATCTGTGTGAAAATAGATGTTATGGGATTTGGCAATGGCTCCTATTTCTTTGATTGGCTGAATGGTACCAACTTCGTTGTTAGCAAACATAATGCTAATTAGAATGGTTTTTTCTGTAATCGCTTCTTTTAATTCATCTAAACTAATTATTCCATCTTGGTCTACGTTTAAATAGGTTACTGTAAAACCTTGTTTTTCTAATGTTTTACAAGTATTTAATACAGCCGGATGTTCTATTTTACTTGTTATGATATGATTTCCTTTTTCTCTATTGGCATAGGCAACTCCTTTGATTGCTAAGTTGTCACTTTCGCTCCCACATGCGGTAAAGTAGATTTCTTTTGCAGTAGCACCAATTGCTTTTCCTACTTTTTCTCTTGCTTCTTCTACTGCTTTTCTTGATTTTCTACCAATACTATAAATAGAAGAGGCATTTCCATAATGAATTGAAAAATATGGCAACATTTCTTTTAATACTTCTTCTTTGGTAGCTGTTGTTGCAGCATGGTCAAAATATCTTATCTTTTCCATTTATTTTCTTCCTTCCTTTTGTTAACCTTGGTTAACATTTTATCACATATTTTATTTTTGTCAAGCTTTTGTTGTATATTATATGCTTTATTTGCTTTTTTATGCAAAACAAAAGAAGTAGCTCCTTTCTATTTGCTACCTCTTATTTTTTATTTCCATCTATATTCTAACATTTTTTTAGTTATGGTTTCTGCTACTTGTTCTGAAGAACAATCTTGTCGATACACTTGTCCGTCTTTTCTAATTCCACCAATGTAAATTAGTTGGTCTTTCATTAAGTTTACTTCTTTATTTCTAGATAATAAATTTAATACCGCATTGATTTCTTCTGGTTTCTTGTTGCTTGCAATTTCTTCTAATTTAACTGCTGTTTCAAATATGACTGGATAGCCAGAAGCTTTCTCTTTGTCAAATATTTGAACATCTCTTTCTCTTTTTACACGTTCTACAAATCCAGAGTAAATACAAGTTCCATTTGGTTCTTCTGCTATTTTATTGGTATTTTCTAGTCTTACAATTTCTCCTGTTGTTAAATCTACTCCCTGATATTGTCGATTGGCTACCCCTTCTAATACGGTAAATTTGTATGAGAAGTATGGAGATGCTAGCCTTTTTTGCATTTCTTCTTCTTCGCTTATTTCTTCTACTATTGGCTCATTTCCTATTACTTGTTCTACTGTATTTTCGATTGGAGTTGGGATGATTTTTTCTTCCTCTTTTTGCTCCTGTATTGCTGCATTTAACATTAAATGCTTATCTTTTCTACTAAATATTTTTTTTAACCATTCGAAAAATCTCATAATTTTCCCTTTCTTTTGTTTGATGTGATATAAAAATTTTACTACGAAAGTGAATGCTTGTCAATAAAATTTTATCGAATTAAAAAAGTTGCATATAGTGGAATGATTTTGATACCATCTACCATTCCAAAATTTTTCGTACAAATTCTTATTGCTATCAATACATTTTAACGTTTTTCATAGATATGTTTTATAATGTTTTTGCATTTTTTATAGATATATTTTGCAATACTTTTGCATTTTTTATAGATAAGTTCAAAAAAATAGTAATAACTTCTAAAAGCTATTACTATTTTTTCTTTTATTTTAATGCTTCACTACATTTATGGCATATGGTTGGATTTTCTTTGTCTTCTCCTACTGTTTCTGAGTACATCCAACATCTATCACATTTTTGTCCTGGTGCTACCTCTACTTTGATACCAATTTCATCTTTGGCATCTTTTCTACTATTTTCTATTACTTCTACTGCTGATACAATAAATACCATCATAAGTAACTCTTCTTGCTTTTTTAAGAATTGGTAGTTTTCTTCTGAAGCATATAACATTACTTTTGCATTTAAAGAATGACCGATTGTTTTTTCTGCTCTTGCTACTTCTAATGCTTTTGCTACTTCTTCTTTTATTTTGATAATTCTATCCCATTTTTTGGCTAACTCTGTATTATCATATTTTGGATTGGTTATTGGCCATAATGCTAGCATAACACTTTCTGTATGTTCACCGTTTTTATGAGGCATAAACTCCCATATTTCTTCTGCTGTGTAACAGGTCATTGGTGCTAAGATTCGAACCAATGCACTTAATATTTCATACATTACAGTTTGAGCTGCTCTTCTTTTTGTTGAATCTGGTTTAGAAGTATATAGTCTATCTTTTATAATATCTAAATAGAAGTTACTCATATCTGCTACACAGAATTGGTTAATTGCTCGATAAGCAATGTGGAATTCGTAATTGTCAAAACTTTCTGTACATTCTTTGATTAGTTTGTTTAGACGTAACAATGCCCATTTATCAATTTCTTCTAAATCTTCATAAGCAACTGGTTTTTCTACATCAAAATCAGAAATGTTTCCTAAAATGTATCTTGCTGTATTTCTAATTTTTCTATAAACTTCTGCGGTTTGTTTTAAAATGTCTTTTGACATACCAACATCACCTCTAAAGTCTGATGATAATACCCATAATCTTAAAATATCAGCACCAAATTCTTTTACGATTTCGCTTGGTTCAATTCCATTTCCTAATGATTTTGACATTTTTCTTCCTTGTGAATCCGTAACAAATCCATGGGTTAATACTTCTTTGTATGGTGCAATCCCTTTGGTTGCAACCGAGGTTAATAATGAAGATTGGAACCAACCTCTATATTGGTCTGTACCTTCTAAGTATAAGTTAGCAGGGTAAGCAATTCCACGTTCTGCTAATACACTTTGGTGAGTAGAGCCAGAGTCAAACCATACATCCATAATATCAGTTTCTTTTTTAAATTCATGGCATCCACAATGCTCACATACAGCACCTTCTGGCATTAGTTCTTTCTCGCTTAAATCAAACCATGCATTTGACCCTTTCTGTCTAAAAATGTCTTCTACTTTTTTTAGACTCTCTTTGGTTACATATTCTTTTTCACAATCTTTACAATAGAAGATTGGAATTGGCACTCCCCAAGTACGTTGTCTTGAGATACACCAGTCATTTCTATCTTTTACCATGTTGGTAATTCTTTCTTCTCCCCATGCTGGCATCCATTTTACGGTTTTTATCGCTTCTAATGTCTTTTCTCTAAATCCATCTACTGAAGCAAACCATTGATTGGTTGCACGATAGATAACTGGTTTTTTACATCTCCAACAATGTGGATATGAGTGGTCTACATCTTTTGCTACTAATAAATAGCCATTTTCCTCTAACCATTTGATAATCTCTTTATCAGATTTAGCATAATACATTCCTGCAAATGGTCCAGCCTCTTTGGTTTGGTGTCCTTTTGCATCAATGGTTACTACAATTTCTAATCCATTTTTTAGTCCGCACAAATAGTCCTCTTTACCATATCCTGGTGCAGTATGAACCGCTCCTGTACCAGTATCTAATTCTACTGCTATGGTATCTTCACTACCTAATACTACTTTAGAAGTTCTATCTAAAAATGGGTGTTTACAAAGGATGCCTTCTAGCTCTTTTGCTTCAAACGTTTTTACGATACAATATTCTTCGATACCTGCTATTTGCATTACTTTGTCTACTAATTCTTTTGCCATGATATATTTTTCTTTTCCTGCTGCTACAATACTATATTCGTAATCTGGTCCTATGGTAATACCCATATTTCCTGGTAGCGTCCATGGTGTTGTTGTCCAAATTACGAAAAAGGTATTTTCTTTTTCAAATAATCCTTTTGCCTCTACTACTGGAAATTTAACATATGCTGTATGAGACTTAATATCCTTATATTCAATTTCTGCTTCTGCAAGTGCTGTTTCGCAATCAGTACACCAATACACTGGTTTTAACCCTTTATAGATGTATCCTTTTTGATACATATCACCAAATACACCTATTTGTCTTGCTTCTACCTCTGGTTTTAAGGTAATATATGGGTTATCCCATTCTCCTAATACACCTAATCTTTTGAAGCCTTCTACTTGTTTATCAATAAAACCTAATGCAAAATCACGACAGGTATTTCGAAACTCATTCACACTTACTTCCTCACGATTAATCCCAAGCACTTGAATCGCCCTTTTTTCGGTTGGAAGCCCATGGGTATCAAACCCTGGTACATATGGAGTATAATATCCTCTTAAATTTTTATACCTAACAATAGTATCCTTTAGCACTTTATTTAAAGCATGCCCTGTATGAATTTCTCCATTAGCATATGGTGGTCCATCATGTAAAACGTAAGGTTCCTTTCCCTCATTCTTCTTTAGCATCTTTTCATATAGTCCATTATCCAATACCTTTTCCTTAATCTTAGGCTCATTCTCTGGCAAATTTCCTCTCATTGGAAAATCTGTCTTTGGCAAATTCAGTGTCTTGCCATAATCCTTCTCATTCTCACTCATACTAACTCCTCCTCCATTAGGGACGGTTCTTTTTGGTCCAATTTGGACCATTGGGGACGCTTCTTGAATCCCACTGAAACCATTTTAGACAGTTTTTTAGATAATGTGGATTGGCTCGAATATCTTTTCTATCCAATCAAAAAAGCTCTTTCTATCCTATTAC
>CAOJXM010000050.1 GCA_948465625.1 uncultured Clostridium sp.
TTATTAATTTTCATTACTACCCCTGTTTTATTTCCTGTTGTAGTTCCCCCATCTTCTATTTTTTCTGGGTTTCCATAAGCAGAAGCTGATAGTAATGCCATTGCACCATATTCTGTATTTTTTTGCATATGGATGTCAAAATTTGTATTTGTACTGGTTAAATTGGTTTCATCAATCACATCAGTTAGCCCTATTGCTCCACCTGCTGCTTGCATTTTTCTTACTTCCTTTATCCAATAGTCCACATTATATCTTCCTGGGTCGCCTCCACTTGCTTGTAAAGCTGCATTTACTTTACTTGGTTGTATCATGATACCTGCCATTATTAGCATCAATATCGCAATAAAAATTCTTTTTTGTTTCACTTTCTTTTCCTTCCTTTCTCATAATTTCCATTTTATACTCCACTATTTACAACAATAGTAGCTCGACTACTCCAAGCCCTTGAAGAAAGTCCATCATCACTATGAAAACCACTTCCTGCTACAAAATATCCCCCACGTCCACAGTATGAAAACACACTACCTGAACGTGCACGTACCAATGAAGAATCTCCTCCTGTTAGCCAAATGTTACCAGCTGCTCCATGCCATGCACTTACGGTTTGTATTGCATCTCCCTTTTTTTCTACATAACTTGTAGTATAAACATTTCGATATCTTCCTGCTGCAGAATTTGCCACTCCAGCTGCTACCCATTCTCGATTTAATTTCATTACCACTCCTGTTTTATTTCCTGTTGTAGTATCCCCATCTTCTATTTTTTTCGAATTTCCGTAAGCAGAAGCAGATAAGATTACCAATCCACCATATTCTGTATTTTTTTGCATATGAATATCTAAGTTTTTGTTTTGGCTTGTTAAAGTAGTTGCATCAATTTCATCCGTTAACCCTAAAGTCCCCCCTGTTGCTTGCATTTGTCTTACTTCACTCATCCACTGTGTCGCATTGTACTTTGCTGGCTCTCCTCCATTTGCTTGTAATGCTGCCTCTACTTTATTGGGTTGCATGATAATTCCTGCCATTGCTATCATAAGCATTCCCATTAAAATTTGCTTTTTCCTCACTTTTCTCTCCCCTTTCTTTTGTTATAGTATTCACTTATTTTTTCTATTTTATAACACCATTATTATATTATGTGACAATTTGAATTGTCAACTCTCTCCGTAAATGTCATATAATTGTAATATTTTTGTAACATTTCCACATTCCTAACGAAAAAACAGGAAAAAGACCTTTTATTGGCCTTTCCCTGTTTTGTTTTTAATAATTTTCATAAAAGTGTGCAATTAAACTATTAATCTTGCCACTCTCAAAGGTTGCAGTATAACCAGTATTATTCCTATACATGGGAGAATTCACATCTTCCCCGCCTATAATATGAGTTTCTTTTTTCTGCTTATCAGAAGTATATTTGGCTAAAAATCTTGAATCTTTTTTTCAACCAAAATCTGTAAACATGGATCAAACACAAAAATCTTATTCTGGAATTTAAAACAAATCCAAGCATGCCAATATTTTTGGCAACTACCAATTTTTAAATTTCCCCGTTCAACCCAATCTTCCTCTTCTAAAAATACAATTGCCGATTCTGTTGTTTGCCAACAATATCCTTCTAGCAACCCTTCTTGCATTAACTCAAATAGACTTCTGGCATAATCCGCCTTAATTTCTATTGATAAGGGTTTCAATCTTGTTTTTAAATATTGCAAGACAATTTCAAGTTTTTCATCAAGACTTAATCTTTCATAATCTCATCAATATTTTCTCTAATTGCTTGGCTCAAAATCTCGCAACTATGGTCAAACTTCTTTTGGTCTTGCTCTTCTAGCTTTAACTCCATAATATCTTTTACCCCTGTTCGATTAATCACAGCTGGCACTCCAATAAAAATACCTTTGTGTCCATATTCTCCTTCTAAATAGGTAGACACTGGCATAATGGCATTTTCATCATTTAAAATAGCTTTTACTAATCTGGTTAACGCAATACCAATTCCATAGTAAGTTGCTTTTTTTCGATTAATAATTTCATACGCTGCTTGTTGCACATCTGTATAAATTTTATCTAAATCTGAAATTGGCTTATTATTTTCTACCATAACATCTATTAAACGTTTGCAACCAACATAACAATGTGACCATGGTACAAATGAAGAATCTCCATGTTCTCCCATAATATAGGCATGAATATTTTTGCTTGCAATCTCTAAATATTCTCCTATTAAATAACGAAGTCTTGCTGAATCTAGTACTGTACCAGAACCAATAATTTTCTCTTTTGGAAATCCTGATGTCTTGTATACCACATAAGTCATTAAATCAACTGGATTACTTGCTACTACAAAAATTCCATTAAATCCACTTGCCACTACTTTTTGTGTAATATCTTTTATGATTTTTGCATTATCCATTGCAAGTTCCAATCTTGTTTGATTTGGTTTTTGATTTAATCCTGCTGTTATTACTACAATATTAGCATCTTTGCACTCATCATAATCTCCTGCTTTAATATCCATTTTACTTGGTGCAAATGGCATACCATGTGCTAAATCCATGGCCTCTCCTTCGGCTTTTTCTTTTAAAAGGTCAATTAATACTAACTCATTCATTCCACCTTGATTTACCATAGAATAAGCCATACTCATTCCTACAAATCCAGTTCCTACTAGAACTACTTTTCTTCTTTCTACCATAATAACTCTCCTCCTTTTTATTTCAATTTATTATTATACCACTTTATTTTGTCTCTTTCTACCATTTTTATGAATTTTCTTATCTCAATCCAATATAAATCCTGATTTTTCCTATGCCATAAAAAATTAGAAATAGAATTCATTTCTATTTCTAATTTCTAACTAAAATATTGATTTTATCTTATTCACTATACTTGGTGCTATCGCTGTATATCCTTCATGTGTTATATGAATTCTGTCTGCTTGTAAATAAGTATTAGTATCACTTCCATCTGTTGGACGATTCGCTTCAATTACATTATACATTTCTAAGTAATCTACTCCTAATTCTCTACATACTTTTGGAAGTTCACTTTTCATTGCTTGCGCTCTTACTTCCATTGTGTCAATAATGTCTCTTAATTCTTTAAAGCCTTCTGCATATCTTTCATCTCTATAGATTGCATTTCTTAGTTCTTCCATATTGGCAAAATTAGTACCAGCTGTTTGGTTAATTTCTTCTACTGTTTGATCTTTAAAATATGATTTTATTCCAATTAGTTCTAACGCTGTTCGATCCAATGAACCAGAATTCATAAACACTAGCTTTGCATTTGGAAATGTTTCTTTTGCTAATTGAATCACTTTTCTAAAATCATTTACTACCGTATCTGTTGTTGTATCTTCCGCTGTTCCTATTTCTTTTTTATAAGTAGCATCAATTGTGGACATTTCATAGGCAAGCACATCATTTCCTCCGCCTTCTAGCATTACAAAATCATAATCTTCTCCTTGTGGAATCGTATTGTTTTCTCCATTAACTGTTACACTTTGTCCAAATAAAGATTTCATATGATTAATTGCCCATTCTACCGTTAATTTTTCATTCGCATTATTTTGATTTGGTGTATTGTTCGTTATTGTTGAGCCTCCTACACCGCAATTATATGTCTTGCTAAGTTCTGCATTGGTTAAATCTCTATAATAAGTTGGCATTCCTGCTGGTACTTCATATCCAAAAGCGTTAGTAACACTTCTAGTGTTTCCTAAACCATACATAAGTGAATCTCCAAACCACGCTGACGTTTTTTGTGATAAATCTACTTCTGGTATCTCTGGCTCTATTGGTGTACTTCCTGTACTCTGTGAATAAGTAAGCGTAATCTCTAATCCACTAATTTGCACACTTGCACTTGGTAGTTCATCTGCTTCAAATTTTAAAGTTAATACTAGGCTTTTTACCTCTCCTGCTTTTAGAATATCTCCTACTTTTAAGTCTTCTCCACTTTTATATTTTAAAGTATAAGTTAAGTTATTGCTTACAATCTCTGCATCCTTTATTTTTTGTTGTTCATCACTTGCTGTTGCACTACATACTGGAGTTGGTACATTTAAAGTTTCTATTTTAGCATCTACTTGTCCATAATTATGCACATCAAAATCATATCTTACTTCATCTCCTGGTTGTTTTAATACAACTGCATATTCACTTATTTCAGTGTAATTTTTGATAGTTGGAGCTGTTGTTTCTTGTGCTGTTCCTTTTAATGTTACACTAGCTAAATTTTCAAACTTAATATCCCAACTCACAGGGTCTACTAATCCTGTTCCTCTTATTGTTAAAGTCGTACTTAATGCTGCAAATGCTACTGACATTAGTAATACCCCAACAATCAATATGGTTAATAATATTACTTTGCTTTTTTTATTTTTTCTCATATCTTCTCTCCTTTTTATTAAAACATTTCTTTTACTTTGTTCACAATACTTGGTGTTAATGCAGTATATCCTGCATCTGTCATATGAATTCCATCTGCCTGAATATAGTTATTATTGTCACTTCCATCTGTTGCGCGATTGGCTTTTACTAGCACACTTAAATCTAAATATGTAACTCCTAATTCTTTAGATATTTTAGGTAGTTCTTGGTATAATGAATTTGCTCTTACTTTCATATCATTTATCTTTTCTCTTACTTGGGCAAAAGCACTAGCATTCTGTGGTTCCTGAAAAACAAAATATCTCACTTCTTGCATTGTTTTAAAATTAGTATTATTTTCTTGATTAATTTGTTCCAATGTTTTATTCGGAAACATGGCTCTTATTCCCATTATTTCAATTGCTATCTCATCTAATGCTATTGGGTGAACATACAATATTTTTGCATTTGGAAATTTTTCCTTAATCGTAGCCAATATCTTCCTAAAATCATTTACAACGGTATCTGCTGTTGTATTACTTGAACTACCAATTTCCTTTTTGAATGATTCTTCAATTCCCCCTAAAGCATAAGCTATTACATCATTTCCCCCACCATCTAATACGACTAATTCTATTTCTTTTGCTAGATTAGAAATTACTGGTTGTGAAGAAAAATAGTTTATATAACTTTCTATGCTCAAATATGGTGTATTGGCACTTATGGTTGAACCTCCTACTCCACAATTCATCGTCTTACTAAGCTCTGCATTGGTAATATCTCGGTAATAATCAGGAAAAGAAGCTGTTGTTTCTTGTCCAAAGGAATTAGTCACTTTCCTTGTATTTCCATCTCCTGCCATAATCGAATCCCCAAACCAGATAGATGTTTTTTGTGCTAATCCAATTTCTATTAACTCCGGATCTAACATTGCACTTCCTTTTATTGTTAATGTTGTGCTACTAGAAGCAAATGCAATTGATAGCAATAAAATTGCAATCAATAAAACGACCATTATCATTCGTTTCTTTTGTTGTATTTTCATCGCTCCTCCTTGTCTTATCAATGCTTATACATTCATAAAATCCTTTTCTTTTACAACATATCGATATACATCGTTATTATTTTTTATTAAAAATACTGTTTGTTTTTCTTCTTCCACTACAATATCTTTTATACAAATAATTGGTTGATTAATCGCTTCATAAATATCAATTAATTCTTCAAACACTTTTACTTCTACAACTAAACAACCTTCAAATGAATAATCTCCTTCTATTTCTGCTATTGCTCGATCATATTCTCTTAGGATTTTCTTTACATATGCCTCATATTGTGTTGTATGTCCCATTCCTTTTCTTGCATATTTTATTGTTCCTACGAATAAAACAAGAGCAAATAGAAATGGAAAAACAGCTATTATATATAAAACATTACTAATATCTGAATTGACTATTTCTGTTTTTATCGTATTTCCTACATTATTTTTGGTATCTACCTTCATTCCAATTGTTTGTGTTGTCAATGGAATTGAAATATTCGCAGTATAGGAATCATCAAAGTCATTATCAAATGTATTTGGTTTTGCTTTAAAATCTACTTTTAGTTCTACTACTAATGCACAATTCACACTATTGGTATAAGCCATTTTAAACTCTTGTGCAATTTCATTATACATTTGATAATCAATTTGTACTAATTCATTAATGTTAAACCTGTTTATTTCTTCTAAGTTTTGTTTTGTATCTTCCACAAAACGATATTCTTTTGTATATAATTCTTTATCATTATTATTCGCATCGGTTATTTTTAAATGTCCCTTTATGGTATAGTTATAATCCATTTTTGCCTTTTCATCTATTTGAAATACAGAAGAAAAATCCAATTCTATGGTGTCAATTAACTTTGCAACATATCGCATATCTCCTTCTAAATATTCCTTATCATAAAAACTATTTTCCTTTAAATATACTTTATAACCAATTTTATTGTTTTCTTTATATGTAACAATCTTTTTTATTTTAACCACAGTTCCTGCATACACAAGTCCCAATGAAATCATGATTAATACAAAAATTCTAAGAATTTGAGATACTAATCTTTTGTGGACTCTTGCTGTATTATTAAAACTAAAATCCTCTTGTTGATTCTTTTTTAGTTCTTCTACTTTCTTTTGTTTCTTTTCTTTCACTAAATTCTCACCTCGATTGCAATATTTCATTTAATATAACAGTAGGGTAACCAATCCATCTAATTCTTCCTTTTGCAACTCCTATTATATTTTCTATACTAATGGGATATCCATCATATCCATTGTTATTGTCTCCCTTTGTATAAAAATAATATTTGTCTTCTGTTATTTTATTAATTTGTACAACCCTATGTACAATTGTTATTCCATTATTTTTAAATACTAATACATCTCCTACTTCTATCTGTTTAATTTCTTCTTTATCTAATTTTTTTACAATAACAGCATCTCCTTTGTTGATATTGGGTGTCATAGAACCTGAGCCTACTGCTAAAGCATAATACTTAAATAGTCCACTCGTCATGACTACGATAAACGATAAGAATGCTATAATGAGATAGAAAACCAAATCGTACCTCTTTGTTTTTTGTATTTTTTCTTTTTTCTCTTTGTTTCTATATAATTCATATGAAAAATACAAAATAATTGCTGGTATCATCGTTTTTATTGAGGAGTCTACATAGATACCTAAATCTGGTACAATTGGTAGTATATAGACTGGCAATTCCATTAAACATCTATAAAGTATTGGCATTTTGTAATTGGTATGATAACTTTGGTAAGTCAACATTATATTTTTAGCAATTGCTGGAATTCCTATGCTTGCTATAAAAATAATGATGGCTTGCAGATTTTTTAAGCTGTCCTCCCTTATTCCAACCGAAATATCAATCAGAATAAAAAAGAAAACGGCAAGACCTATTACTGTTTTACATTGTTTGCCTTTTGTTGTATACTCATATC
>CAOJXM010000051.1 GCA_948465625.1 uncultured Clostridium sp.
TATGTGGCATACCAAAAATGTAGATGATGTACGAAGGATTTTTAAGACCAATCTTAATTTAGGAATAACCAAAGAAGAAGCAGAAGTTAGGTATAAGGAAAACGGTCCTAATAAATTGGAGGATAAGAAAAAGGAAAATATCATCCTAAGATTTATCAAGCAATTTAATGATTTTATGATTATTATTCTAATCTTTGCATCCATTATATCTGCTGTTATGGCAAAAGTAGAAGGAAGCAATGATTATATGGATTCCATTATTATCATTGCCATTGTAGTCTTTAATGCGGTTATGGGATTAGTGCAAGAGAGTAAAGCAGAAAAGTCATTAGAAGCCTTAAAAAAGATGTCAGCACCAGTAGCAAAAGTAAAAAGAAATGGAATCATAGAAACAATTCCAAGTGAGCAAGTAGTACCAGGAGATATCTTACTTTTAGAAGCAGGAAACTTTGTACCAGCAGATGCTAGGATTATAGAAGCTTCTAATTTAAAAATAGAAGAATCCGCATTAACAGGAGAAACTTTGCCAGTTACCAAAGAAGCTGATGTAATATTACAACCAGAAACAGCATTAGCAGATACGATTAACATGGCATTTGCGACCACCATTGTAGTTAACGGACATGCACAAGCCATTGTAACAGAAACGGGAATGAATACCAAAGTAGGAAAAATTGCAAAAATGATTTTAACAGATGAGGCACCACAAACACCAATTCAAAAGAAACTAGAGCAAGTGGGCAAATCATTGGGAATTATCTGTTTAGTGATATGCTTTTCTATTTTTATCATAGGAATTTTTAAAAGAATTGATCCAATTGAGATGTTTATGACATCAGTAGGGTTAGCGGTTGCAGCCATACCAGAAGGATTACCAGCCATTGTAACCATTATGCTATCCATTGGCGTAACAAGAATGGCAAAGAAAAATGCAATTATTCGAAAATTGCCTGCAGTAGAAACATTAGGAAGCAGTAGTGTTATTTGTTCAGATAAAACAGGAACCCTTACTCAAAACAAAATGAAAGTAGTAGAAGTAAATGATGTAAATGGAAGAGTATTGGTAGAGAGCGAATATAAAAAAATCATGCAATTAGCTAGCTTATGCACGGATAGTCAAATCATAAAAAGAGAAGGAAACATAGAAGTGGAGGGAGAAGCAACCGAAATTGCGATTGTAAAAGAGGCACTACGAGTAGGAGAAAATAAGCAAGAAAGACAGCAAGAATACCCAAGAGTGGCAGACTTACCATTTGATTCAACAAGAAAGTTAATGACAACCATCCACAAATGGGAAAACAAATATAGAATTATTACCAAAGGAGCACCAGATGTGTTGTTAAACCGATGTAATCAGTATTATGAGAATGGGCAAATCAAATCATTAACACAGGGAGTAAGACAAAGAATTAACCAAAGAAATATACAAATGGCTAAACAAGCTTTAAGAGTATTAGCAGTAGCTTATTTAGAAGTAGATACTATGCCAACCAATATTACTCCTGATTTAGAAAAAAACTTGATTTTTGTAGGATTAATTGGGATGATTGACCCACCAAGAGAGGGTGTAAAAGAAGCAGTAACAACCTGTAAAAAAGCAGGTATTAAAACGGTTATGATAACTGGAGACCACATTGTAACAGCAAAGGCGATTGCGAGTGAATTAGGAATTTTACGACCAAGAGACCTTGCAATAACAGGGCAAGAATTAGACAAAATACCACAAAAAGAGTTGGAAAAAGAAATTATGAACTATTCGGTATTTGCAAGAGTATCGCCAGAGCATAAAGTAAGGATTGTAAAAGCATTTCAAAGTACAGGAGCAGTAGTAGCAATGACAGGAGATGGCGTAAATGATGCACCAGCTTTAAAAAATGCAGATATTGGAATTGCCATGGGAAAAAACGGAACCGATGTAGCCAAAAATGCAGCAGATATGGTATTAACCGATGATAATTTTGTTACCATTGTAGAAGCGGTAAAACAAGGAAGAAATATATTTGACAACCTAAAAAAAGCAATTCACTTCTTAATTGCAACCAATATAGGAGAAATTGTAACCATATTTGTGGGATTACTCATTGGATTAAAATCACCATTATTAGCCATCCAATTATTATGGATTAACTTAGTAACCGACTCTATACCTGCCATTGCATTAGGGTTAGAAAATCCAGAAAAAGACATTATGAAAAAAAAGCCAAGAAATCCAAGAAAGGGAATCTTTGCAGATGGATTGTGGCAAAAAATCTTTTTAGAGGGTTCTATGATTGGAATATTAACATTATTAGCCTTTAGTTTAGGCAACAACTTGTATGGAATTGAAGTAGGAAGAACCATGGCATTTGTAGCATTAGGATTGCTTGAATTAGTCCACTGCTTTAACATCAAAAGCGAGGAATCCATTTTTAAAGGTGGAATCAAAGAAATATTTGAAAATAAATACTTAATAGGAGCCTTTTTATTAGGAGCAACCTTGCAAGTAGGAGTTGTATTTGTACCAACTCTAGCAGACATCTTTAAATTAGTACCACTAAACAGTACACAATGGATGTATACAGTGGGAATATCACTATTACCAATCCTCATCATGGAATTACAAAAGTGGACCATTAGGGACGGTTCTTTTTGGGGCATTTTGGACCAAAAGGGACGGTATACATAAAGTAAAAAAAGTATAAGAACTAGAGCATTTTATAAAATTGGTTATAGAATGCTCTACTTTTTTCTTAAAACCCCTTGACAAAAGCCAAAAAAAGGTGTAAAGTATATAAGCATTACAAAAGAGAGGTAATAGTATGGAAAAAAATGTTAAGGTCAGTATGTTATGCCAAATCTATGGCAAAATGTTAACCGAAAAACAATATAATTTCTTAAATGATTACTATAATAATGACTATTCTCTATCTGAAATTGCTGAGAATTATCAAATTACGAGGCAAGCAGTTAGAGATAATATTGTGAAGGGGGAAAAGAAACTTTTCGAATTAGAAGAAAAGCTAGGAATTATGAAAAGGACACAAAATCAAGAAGAACAAATCGTAAAAATATTGTCTGAATTAACAAAAATTCAAACTAAATTCTCTGATGATAAAATTGCTAATATTTTGGAAAATGTAAAAAAAGAACTAAACTGTTTAGTATAATATACTAAAAGGTAGGAGGAAAGAATGGCTTTTGAAGGATTATCAACAAGGCTACAAGAAATAACAAGAAAATTAAGAGGCAAAGCAAGAATTACAGAAGCAGATTTAAAAGAAATGCTAAGAGAAGTAAAATTAGCACTTTTAGAAGCAGATGTAAACTATAAAATTGTAAAAGATTTTATTGCTACCATACAAGAAAAAGCATTGGGGCAAGATGTTTTAGCTTCTTTAACACCAGGGCAACAAGTAATCAAAATTGTAAAAGACGAAATGATTGAACTCTTAGGTGGAACAGAAAGTAGAATTAATTTTACACCAAATCCACCCACTGTTATTATGTTAGTAGGCTTACAAGGTTCTGGTAAAACAACAACAGCAGGAAAACTTGCTAACCTCTTACGAAAACAGGGAAAAAAACCATTATTAGTAGCATGTGATGTTTATCGACCAGCAGCAATTAAACAATTGCAAGTGGTTGGTGCCCAATTAAATATACCAGTATTTGCAAATGAAGGTTCAAAAGATGTAGTACACATAGCCAAACAAGCCATGAACATTGCCATTTCAAAATTAAATGATGTTGTAATTGTTGATACAGCTGGTAGACTTCATATTGATGAAGAATTAATGGAAGAACTAAAAAAGCTAAAAGGAAACATCAAACAACATGAAATTCTATTAGTATTTGATTCAATGACTGGTCAAGATGCGGTAAATGTAGCGACTTCTTTTAATGAAGCAATTGGAATCGATGGTGTGGTTTTAACCAAGTTAGATGGAGACACCCGTGGTGGTGCAGCATTGTCGGTTAAAAAAGTAACAGGAAGGCCAATTAAATTTGCAGCAACTGGAGAAAAACTAAGCGATATTGAGGTATTCCACCCAGATAGAATGACATCTAGAATTTTAGGGATGGGGGATATGCTTTCGATTATTGAAAAAGCAGAGGAAACCTTTGATGAGCAAGAAGCATTAAAACTAGAACAAAAATTAAAGAAACAAGAATTTGACTTAGATGATTATTTAACACAACTACGTCAAGTCAAAAAAATGGGTTCATTTTCTTCCATTTTAAAAATGATACCAGGAATGAACAAAATAAAAGACCTTAAAGTAGATGATAAAGAATTTGTGAAAATTGAAGCTATTATTTGTTCTATGACCAAAAAAGAAAAGAGAAATCCAAAAATCTTAAATGGAAATAGAAGAAAAAGAATAGCAAATGGTTCAGGAGTTACAGTACAAGAGGTAAACAAATTCATGGCTTCTTTTGAAATGACACAAAAAATGATGAAGAAAATGAAGACTGATAAAGGTATGAAAAACATGTTAAAAAACATAAATCCAGAGGATTTAAAGGGATTTAAGATGTAGCATACCATAAAAATTCGTTATTAAATTTGAATATAAATATCAATTTTTAGGAGGTGAAGGATATGGTAAAAATCAGATTACAAAGAGTAGGAAAGAAAAAAGAACCTTTCTACCACATAGTAGTAGCAGATTCTAGATCACCAAGAGATGGAAAAATTATTGAACAATTGGGAACATACAATCCTATGACAGAACCATCTACAATTGTTTTAAATAAAGAAAAAGTAGAACAATGGATTAAAAATGGTGCAAAGCCAACTGATACAGTAAAAGCATTAATTGAAAAAGCGTAAGCTTATGAACTAGGAGGAAAAGAATGAAAGAAGTTCTAGAAATTATGATTAAAAATCTAGTAGAAAAGCCAGAAGCAGTTTCCATAGAGGAAGTTCAAAATGAAAAAGAGACAGTATTAAAAGTAACATTAGACTCAAAAGATATGGGAAGAGTGATTGGAAAACAAGGAAGAATGGCAAAGTCTATTAGAACTGTAGTAAAAGCAGTTGCAACCAAACAAAATCAAAAAGTTGTAGTAGAATTTGTAGATTAGGTGAAAAATGAAACAATTATTAGAAATTGGTCAAATTGTAAATACATATGGAATAAAGGGATACTTGAAAGTGGTTCCTTATACAGATGATATAACTAGATTTGAACAACTAGAAACGATTTATGTGGAAACAAAGAAAGAGTTAAAAGAATGCACAATTGAGCAAGTCAAATATTCTAAAAACTTGGTATTACTAAAGTTAAAGGGAATTGATGATATTAATGTAGCCAATGAGTATAAAAACTGTTATCTTAAAATTGAGAGAGAAAAAGCAGTAAAATTACCAGAGGATACCTATTTTATTGTGGATTTAATAGGAATAGAAGTCTATTCTGATGAAAAAGAAACATTAGGAAAGATTGTTGATGTTTTTCCAACAGGAAGTAATGACGTATATGTTGTTAAGGACGAGTTAGGAAAGCAAATATTATTACCAGCTATTGGCGAAGTGATTAAAGAAGTAGATATCAGCAATAAAAAGATGATAGTACATTTAATAGCAGGGCTATAGGAGGGAATATGAAATTTCAGGTTTTAACGTTGTTTCCAGAAATGTTTGAAGCAGTTCAAAAAAGTGTATTGGGAAAAGCAATTGAAAAAGGGCTAATTGAAATTGATTTAATTAATATTAGAGATTTTTCAAAAGACAAACACAAAAAAGTAGATGATACGCCATATGGTGGTGGAGCAGGAATGGTTATGAAGCCAGATGTTGTATACGATGCCTATCAATCGTTGCAAACCAAGGCAAAGGTAATTTATTTATCCCCACAAGGAAAAGTATTAGATCAAAATAAAGTTGTAGAATTGAGTAAAGAAAAAGAACTTATCCTCTTATGTGGTCATTATGAGGGAATTGACCAACGAGTTTTGGACAAAATTGTGGATGAAGAAGTTTCGATTGGAGATTATGTATTAACAGGTGGAGAAATTCCAGCAATGGTACTAATCGATACTGTAGCAAGATATGTAAAAGGGGTATTAAATGAAGAATCGATTAAAGAGGAATCGTTTACAAATGGGCTTTTAGAATATCCACAATACACAAAACCAGAAATTTTTCAAGATATGGCAGTTCCAGAAATCTTAAAGTCAGGACATCATAAGAAAATTAATGAGTGGAGAAGAAAAGAAGCAATTAAAAATACTTATCGAAAAAAACCAAATCTGTTAGAAACAGAAATGGGAAAACAGTATTTAAAAGAAATTGAAGATGAAAATAAGTAATCTTTAAAATTAGAAAAAGGAGGAAAATTTCAAGATGGATATTATAAAATCAATAGAACATGAACAATTAAAAAA
Organism: uncultured Clostridium sp.; assembly: GCA_948465625.1. Taxonomy (GTDB): domain Bacteria; phylum Bacillota; class Clostridia; order TANB77; family CAG-508; genus CAOJXM01. Next base: position 6,370 of record CAOJXM010000051.1, read on the forward strand.
TAAAATTCCAGTATTAGATGTAGGAAATACAGTAAGAGTTCATGTTAAAATTAAAGAAGGTAACAGAGAAAGAATTCAAGTATTTGAAGGAATTATTATTAAAAAACAAGGTGGAGGATTAAACGAAACATTTACAGTAAGAAGAATTTCTTATGGCGTAGGTGTAGAAAAAACGTTCTTAGTACATTCTCCATTAGTAGAGAAAGTAGAAGTAGTAAGAGTTGGTAAAGCTAGACGTGCAAAACTATACTACCTAAGAGATAGAATTGGTAAAGCATCTAAGACAAAAGAAAAATTAGGTGCAAGAATTGAAAACAAAGAAGTTACCTTAAAAGAAGATATGGTAGAAGAACCAGTTGTAGAAGAGGTTGCAAGTGCACCAGAAGAGGCACCAGCAATCGAAACAACAGAAGTTGCAACACAAGAAGTGGTTGATACTGTAAAAGAAGAAGTTGTAGAAACAGTAGAGCCAGTAGCAGAAGTTACAGAAACTGTTGAAGAAAAAACAGAGGAATAATAAATAAAAAATGCAGATAATAAATGTTATCTGTGTTTTTTTGACTAAGAAGTACCAATAATGTATTGAATAATTTCATAACTCATGATAAGATGTGTGTAAAATGAAACAGAGGAGAAGAGTATGGATAAGGAAAGATTAAAAAAGCAAAATGCCATTACATTGGTGGCATTGGTTATTACCATAATTGTAATGTTAATATTAGCAGGAGTGGCCATTAGCATAACCATAGGTGATAATGGGATATTGAAGAAAACGGCGATTGCCAAAGAAATTCATAACGAGCAAGCTGCCAAAGAAAAGTTAGAGTTGGTATTAGATGATTTAACTTTGGATAAGTATAGGGTTAGTGAATACAATAATAAAGAATATATTGATGCTAAAATGGCAGAACAAGGAATTGTAATTGTAGAAAATATGACGATTGTAGATGGTTGGAAATTTGAGATTGATAAAGAACAATTAATT
>CAOJXM010000052.1 GCA_948465625.1 uncultured Clostridium sp.
AGAAAAATATGCAACCTTTTTTCCAGTAACTCCTTTCACATTTACCACAAATATTCTGCGATTCGTAAAAATAACTTGATCTCTTATTGTTTGGAACGCAAAAATAATATTTTCATCATTCATCATTAAATTGCTAACCTCTGGACGCACCTCTTTTACATCAATTGCTTTAAGATTCATAAAATTGGAATCCAAATTAATTCCTGTTGATATGTTTGCCATTATAAATTCCCCCTTACATAATCATTTTAACAAATTGCACTTACTTTGTAAAGACTTTTTTGCAATTCTAAAGCAAGAAAAATGCTGACATTTGTATTCCTACGCCTGTCAGCAAATATTACTATTCTTTTTAGTTTCATTTTCCCTCAAAAAAAATATAATATGAATGTTATAAAACTCCATTTCAAAATTTTATATATTTTTATTTCTAATACAATCTTCATTAAATTCTTCGCTTAAAATGTCCATTTCAATAGTATCACAATATTTCCCATTCACAAATCTACATTTTCTTCTTCTTCCATATTCTTTAAATCCACATTTTTTATAACATTTTAAAGCTCTCTCGTTAAACTCCATTAAATCTAATTTTACATTTTTTAAATTCAAATATTTAAAACCATATTCAAGTACTAATTTTATAGCTTCTGTACCATAACCTTTACCTCTAAAATCTTTATCTCCTATAAAAATTCCAAGTGTAGCACATCGATTAATATGATTTATATCTTCTAATGAAACAGTTCCTATCATTTTATCGTCATCCATTGTTACAATTACAAAACTTGCTTCAGTATAGCTATTTTCTTCTAGATATTTTTTTCTTCATCTAATGTTATAAGTATTCCACTTCTTCCTAAATAATCTGTTGTTTCAAAATCATTTAACCATTTCGTAAATATTTCTACATCTTCACTATTTCTTGGAGATAAATATAATCTATCTCCTATTAATTTTTTAAAATATTTCATATAAATATCACTTTCCTCTTTATAAAAATAAGTCCTACAAAGAAAACTCCTCTGCAAGACTTTTAAACTTACTATTCTTTTCCACAACAATTCTTATACTTCTTACCGCTTCCACAAGGGCACATATCATTTCTTCCTACCTTTGGTCCGTCATTTACTACGGTAACTTGTACTCTTTTTTGTCCATCTACATCATTAATATTTTCCAAAGAAGCATTCGTAATCCTTGCAGTTTCAGTTCTTCTTATCTCTTTTTGTTTATGAATATTAGATAAAATCTTTACCACATCATTCTTAATCTCATAAATCATAGCATCAAACATATCAGTTCCCTCTATTCTGTATTGAACAACAGGGTCCTTTTGTCCATAAGCACGAAGACCAATACCATCTTTTAATTCATCCATTGCATCAATTTGGTCCATCCATTTTTGGTCAACTACTTTTAGCATTACTACTCTTTCTAGTTCACGCATTTCATCTGCACCAATTTCTTGCTCCTTCTCCTCATACTTTTGCACAGCCTTTTCTTGTAATTCTTCTACAATCTCTGCTTGATTTAATTCCTCTTTATTTAATGCTTCTAAAGTTTCAATCGCAAATGTATTTTTAATCTCTTCTCTTAAAGCTTCTTTACTCACATTATCATCTTGTGCAAAATACATTGTTACAGTATCTGTTGCTACTGTCTGAATCATATTCAATATATTCTCTTTTAAATTTTCGCCATCTAGTACTTTTCTTCTTTCTTTGTAAATAATCTCTCTTTGTGTATTCATAACATCATCATATTGTAATACATGTTTTCGAATACTAAAGTTCTTTCCTTCCACTCTTTTTTGTGCTCTTTCTACTGTATTTGATATTATCTTTGACTCAATTGGCATATTTTCCTCTGCACCTAAAGTATTATATGCTTTTGTTATCATGTCCCCACCAAATATCTTCATTAAGTCATCATCTAATCCAATATAGAACTTAGATTCTCCTATATCACCTTGACGACCACTACGTCCACGTAACTGATTATCAATTCTTCTTGATTCATGTCTTTCGGTACCAATAATTTTCAATCCGCCAACCGCAATTACTTTTTCTTTTTCTGCTTGAATTTCTTCATCAAATTTTGCTTCTAATTCTCTAAACTTCTTTCTTGCTTCTAAAATTGCAGTATCTTCTGTCTCATTAAATGCCATTGCTTCTTCAATTTGCTCATCTGTATAACGTTGTCTTCTCATTTCTTGTTTTGCTAAAAACTCACTATTTCCACCAAGCATAATATCAGTTCCACGTCCTGCCATATTCGTAGCAATGGTTACTGCCCCAAATTTACCTGCTTGTGCTATAATTTCTGCTTCTTTTTCGTGATATCTAGCATTTAATACTTCATGCTTAATTCCTTCTTGTTTTAATATCTTACTTAATTTTTCTGATTTCTCAATTGAAACCGTACCTACTAAAACTGGTTGCCCCTTTTGATTACTTTCTTTTACACTCTCTACAATTGCTTTAAATTTTGCTCTTTCATTTTTGTAAATTACATCATTTTGGTCTTTTCGAATCATAGGCTTATTCGTTGGAATCGAAATAACATCTAAGTTATAGATTTCTCTAAACTCTGCTTCTTCTGTCATAGCTGTACCAGTCATACCAGATAATTTTTCATACATTCTAAAGTAATTTTGGAAGGTAATGGTTGCAAGTGTTTTGGATTCATCTGCAATTTTTACTCCTTCTTTTGCTTCAATTGCTTGATGTAATCCATTATTATATCTTCTACCATACATAATTCTTCCTGTAAATTCATCTACAATTAAAACTTCTCCTTCTTTTACGATGTAATCAATATCGTTTTTCATAATTCCATGCGCACGTAGAGCTTGGTTTACATGGTGTACAATGTCAGAGTTATCTAAATCGTTATAGTTTTCTACACGGAAAAATTCTTCTGCTTTTTGAATTCCTTTTTGGGTTAAAGAAGCAGACTTTGCTTTTAAATCTACAATATAATCATATTTTTCATTCTCTTCTTCTTGTTCTACATCTTTTATATCTTCTTCTACAATTACTTTTGGTGTTAATCTTTTTACAAAATCATTTGCTTTTTTGTACAAATCAGATGAAACATTGGCATTTCCAGATATAATTAAAGGAGTACGTGCTTCATCAATTAAAATACTATCAATTTCGTCCACAATAGCATAATTTAATTCTCTTTGAACTGCTTGCTCTTTATAAATTACCATATTATCTCTTAAATAATCAAATCCAAATTCGTTGTTAGTACCATAAGTTACATCACAAGCATAGGCAACTCTTTTGGTATCTGGTTGCATTCCAGCAATAGCAAGTCCTACACTTAATCCTAAAAATTTATATAGTTTTCCCATCCACTCACTATCTCTTTTTGCCAAATAGTCGTTTACTGTAATAACATGAACTCCTTTTCCTGTTAAGGCATTTAAGTATACTGGTAAAGTTGCCACCAATGTTTTACCTTCACCTGTTTTCATTTCTGCAATTCTTCCTTGATGTAAGATAATTCCACCAATTAATTGCACATCAAAATGTCGCATTCCCAATACTCTTTTTGATGCTTCTCTTACCACTGCAAAAGCTTCTGGTAAAATATCATCTAAGTTTTTACCTTGTGTTAATTGCTCCTTAAAATATTCTGTTTTTGCCTTTAATTGCTCATCTGATAATTTTGAGATTTCTTCTTCTAACTCATTGATTTTATTTACAATTGGCATAATTCTTTTTACTTCTTTTTCGCTATATGTTTTAAATAGTCCCATTTCCATTGCCTCCTCTATTTTATTCCTATAGTACTATATCACTATTTCTATCTTTTATCAATAAATTTTTCAATTTTATTTGACTTTAACAAAAACTTGCATTTTCTTCTAGTTGATTCCCTCTTAAAAAATCAGCTACTTGCATTCTTTTTGCATTTTCTCCTTGTACTTCCACTGCACGAATGGCTCCATCTACTGTTTGAATGACCAATCCTTGTTTTGGGTCTGCTAATAAAATGGTTCCTGGCTTTTGTTTTTCTTCTCCTGCTACTAAGCTTGCTTTTTCTACCTTCCACAATTTTATTTTCTTTCCTTCGTAAAAAGTATAGGCTCCCATAATTGGGTTTAATCCTCTTACTAAATGATAGATTTTTTCTGTTGTCATAGTCTCCCAATCGATTTTCGCCATTTCTTTTGTTAACATAGGAGCAATGGTATAGTTTATATCTTGTTTTTCTCTTGGTGCTATTCCTTTTTCTATTTGCTCTACTGTTTTTACCAATACGCTAGCTCCCACTTTAGCCAATCTATCCCACAATTCTCCTGTTGTTTCCTCTTCTTTTATTTCCACTTCTTCTTTTAAAATAATGTCTCCTGCATCCATTTCTTCGTTCATATAAATGGTAGTAACCCCTGTTACTTTATCTCCATTTAAAATGGCCCATTGGATAGGTGCAGCACCTCGATATTGTGGTAAAAGTGAACCATGAAGATTGATACAACCATATTGTGGTATGTCTAATATTTCTTTTGGTAGTATCTTTCCATAGGCTACAACACAAATGATTTCTGGTTTTAATTCTTTTATGGTTTGCACAAATTCTTCATTATTTCTTACCTTTTCTGGTTGATAAACAGGCAAATTCTTCTCTAACGCATATTCTTTTACCAAAGAGGCTACCATTTTCATACCACGTCCCTTTGGTCGATCAGGATTGGTTACTACTCCCACAATCTCATGATTTGCTTCGTAAAGAGCTTTTAACGAATCCCTTGCAAAATCTGGGGTTCCCATAAATACCATTCTAGCCATAGCTTTCCTCGCTTTCTTCTAATTATTTTCTGGTGTTACATACTCCATTGTACCAGGAAGCATTTTTTCTACAAATACTTCTCCATTTAAGTGGTCAATTTCATGTGCCAAAGCTTGTGCTAATAAATCTTTTCCTTTTACTTTAATTTTCTTACCACTCGCATCCAATCCCTCTACTTCTACTTCTTTTGGGCGCACTACTTTAGCATACTTATTGGGAAAACTCAAACAACCTTCTTCTACGGTTTGTTCTCCTTTTTGTTTTAAAATTACAGGGTTAATTAGTATAATGGGTGGATTTTCATCATACAAATCAATGGTAATCACTCTTTTTAATACCCCCACTTGTACAGCTGCTAAACCAACTCCATTATACTTATGCATGGTTTCTAGCATATCTTCAATTAACTCCTTTATTTTCTCATCAATTACCTCAACTGGTTTCGAAACTTTCTTTAAAATCTCGTCTCCTTCTTCTCGTATGGTTCGTATTGCCACTTTTACTCCTCCCTTATTATGACATATTTGTAGGATTTACATCTACAATAATTCTGGTATCCTTTATTTTCTTTTTATAAATCTGTTCTAGTGATAAATTAATTTTATCAATCACTTGCTCATCCAATGTCCCTTTTAAGATAATACGCCAACGATAATAATTCTTTATCTTATCAATTGGTGCCGGCATTGGTCTATATACAAATATCGTATCCATTCCTTCTACATTTTTCTTTACGATTTCATATAATTCTTTGGAAACGTTTGCCACTTTTTCTTCCTCTTGTGCAGTAATTCCGATTAATATTATATCGCAAAATGGCGGATATTTCAATTGTTTTCTTAGCATTGTCTCAATCTCATAAAATTTATCGTAATTTTGCTCTTGTGCACATTCAATACTAAAGTTATCTGGATTATAGGTTTGAATGATTACTCTTCCTGGTAAATTTTCCCTTCCAGCTCGTCCTGCTACTTGTGTTAAAATTTGAAAAGTTCTTTCATTTGCTCGATAATCGTCTATATTCAAACTTCCGTCTGCTGCAATTACCCCTACTAATGTAACATTTGGGAAATGATGTCCCTTTACCACCATTTGTGTTCCAATTAAAATATCGATATTTTCGTTTTTAAACTTGTCCAAAATCATTTCATGTGAGTTCTTCTTGGTAACAGTATCCACATCCATTCGAATGGTGGTTGCTTCTTTAAAAATTTGTTGAATTTGATGTTCTAATTTTTGTGTACCTGTTCCAAAATACTTAATCTTTTTACTTCCACACTCTGGGCAAATTGTTACATTGTCTTGTTCATACCCACAATAATGACATTTTAGTCGATTGGTTTTTAAGTGATAGGTTAAGGTTATGTTACAATTTTTACACTTCATTGTATGCCCACATTCTCGACACATCACAAAAGTAGAAAATCCTCTTCGATTCAAAAACAAAATGGTTTGTCTTTTTTGTTTTAAATTTTCTTTAATGGCTTCATACAATTTGGTACTTAACATGGTATGATTTCCCTGTGCTAACTCGTCTTTTAAATCTACTACTTCTACTTGTGGTAAACTAGATTGGTTGGCTCTTTTGGTTAGGGTAAGTAATACTATTTCTTTATTTTGTGCTTGGTAAAAAGTGGTTACATCTGGTGTAGCACTTCCATATACCAAAGGTAACTTCTTTTCTTTGGCTAGATATTTTGCTACTTCTTTTGCTTGATAACGTGGTGCCATTTCTGATTTATAGGAAGCATCGTGTTCCTCATCAATAATGATTAGTCCTAAATCTTCCACAGGTGCAAAAATAGCAGACCTTGCCCCTATAATAATTTTAGCTTCTTGGTTTTTAATTCGCATCCATTGGTCATATCTTTCCCCCACAGACAGCTTACTATGCAAAATTGCTATCTTTTCTTCCCCAAACCTTGCAATAAATCGATTCACCATTTGAGGAGTTAGCGAAATTTCTGGTACTAGCATAATCGCTGATTTTCCTTGTTCTAAAACCGTTTTAATTAGTTGTAAATAAATTTCTGTTTTTCCGTGAACCTGTTACCCCATAAATTAAAAATTCATTAAACTTATCTATACTATTTCGAATTGTATCAAACGCCTCTTGTTGTTCTGACGTTAAGGTTAAATCACCATCTCTTTGTATGTCCTTATGTAAAAATGGATTTCTTTCCACTTGCTTTTCCACTATTTCTAAGTAACCATTTTTTACAAGCGTATGAATAACCGCTCTTGAAACATCCGCAAACATCTCCAAATCCGTTGTTAATACTCCTTCATTGCTATTTTCTAATAAAAATTGCAATGCTCGTACTTGCTTTTCTGATTTCATTTTCTCCCATTCGATTTCCTCTTCTGCCTTTTTCAATTACACAAAATTCATTGTCTTCTCAGTCATTCGATTTTCTTGTATTT
>CAOJXM010000053.1 GCA_948465625.1 uncultured Clostridium sp.
TCCAAATTGGATAAAATTTGTATTTTTTACTAAACGAATAATGCTTTTGTGTGCAATCATAGTTCCTTTTGGTTTACCAGTTGAGCCAGAGGTGTACATGATATAGGCTAAATCATTGCTAGTTGTAACAACAGGTAAATTTTCTATGGCTAAATTGTTGTAAATGTTTACGTTTGATAAATCAATACAAATTGCTTGTATTTCAGATGGTACTTGCTCTAATAATTCGGTACTGGTTAAAACTAATTTTGCTTTTGAATCTTTTATCATGTAGTCAATTCTTTCTTTTGGGTAATAAATATCAATTGGAAGGTAAGCTGCGCCTGCTTTTAAAATGGCAAGAATGGCAATCATACTTTCTAATGATTTATCTAGCAAAATACCAACAATATCGCCTTTTTGAATACCAGAAGTTACAAGAGAGTGAGCTAATTGGTTCACTTTCTGATTTAGTTCTTGATAAGTTAAAGTAGTATCTTCAAAACATAAAGCAATTTTTTGTGGTGTTTGTTCTACTTGTTTTTCAAACAAAGCAACAATGGAACTTCTATTAGGGTAAGTGGTGGTTGTAAGGTTAAATTGTTCAATTTGTGCTTGTTGTTTTTCCGAAATCAGGGTAATATTAGCAATTTTAGTATTTTGATTTACCATACAATTTTTAATTAGACTAATGTAACTTTGTGCTAAATTTTCAATGGTAGTAGCAAAGAACAAGTCAGTACTATATTCTACATTTACATTAGCAAAAGTGGTGTTTGGTAAAATTTCAAATGATAAATCAAATTTTGCAATGTTAGTAGGAAGTAGTTCAATTTCCATTGGAAAGGCATCATTTTGGTAGATAAACATGGTGTCTACAATTGGGTTTCGTTCTGAACTACGTTTTACATTTAACGCATTTACTAAGGCATCAAATGGATATTGTTCATGCTCTAAGGCATTTAAAATTCTATTTTTGGTTTCTAATAAATAATCTTTTAAAACTTTATCACCAGTAGGATAAGAACGGATTGGTAAGGTATTAACAAACATTCCTAAAATGGTATCAGTTTGTCCTGGAATTCGGTTTGCCACTGGTGTTCCTACTGTAATATCTTCTTGATTGCAATATTTTGCTAACAAGATGTTATAACAACTAAACAAAAACATGTAAGGAGTAATATTATAATTACTACAAAATTCAAGAATTTCTTTGTAAAGTTGAGGCTCAATTTTAAAGGTATATTTGTTTCCTTTAAAACTTTGAGTAGTAGGTCTTGGTAAGTCTGGTGTTAAGTTTAAAGTGGTAAAATCCGTTAATTCATTTTTCCAAAATACTTCATCATTTTTGCTTTGTTTACTAGCTAAATAAGATTTTTCCCACTCAGAGTAGTCAAGGTAAGATAACTTACTAAAGTTTACTGTTTTGTCCTCATATAAGTCCATCATTTGTTTGATGAATAAGTTTAGCGATAAACCATCACAAATAATGTGGTGAATATCCAAAACAAGGTAAGTTGGTCCATTTTCTACTGATAAAAGATGGATTTTAAATAAAGGACAAGCTGTTAAATCAAAAGGAGTAATGAGCTGTGCCATAGTTTTTTCGACTTCTTCTGATTTACAGGTTATGTGAGGAATGGTAAAAACTAATTGTTTAGCTACTTTTTGATAAACCATACCATTTTCTTCAACAAAGTAAGTACGAAGACTTGTATTATTTTCTACTACTTTATGAATGGCTTTGCATAGCTTGTCTACTTGAATGCTATCTGGTAATTTTACATAGCCAGGCATATTATATAATAGGGCATTGGGTTGTAACTTAGAAGATAGGTATACCCTTTTTTGAGCAGAAGAAAGTTCATATTTTTCTTGTATTTTTGCTTGTGACAACACGGTGGTGTCTGTTTTTTCTTTTGTAGTATCGATTAATTTGGCAAGGGCAGAAATGGATTCTAGTTCATACATTTCTTTTATGGAAATAGTAACCTTAAATTCTTGCATAAGATGAGATAATAACTTAATGATGCCAAGAGAATCCATTCCAATTTTAAAGAAATCATCTGCCATACTAAAATTATTGATTTTTAAGATTGAGCAAATAAAGCGGTAGATGGTAAGTTCTGTTGGTGTTTGTGGCTTTACGATTTCTTTTTCTTGTTTTGCTTCTTCATAAGTCTGCAAAATTTTTCGATCAATTTTGCCATTTGGTGTTTGTGGCAATTTTGGAATTACCACAAAATGAGAAGGAATCATATAATTTGGTAAATTCTTTAATAAGTATGCTTTTAAATCAGCAATTTGAAGTGAAGTAGCAGATTCAATAATAGCATACAAAGCTTCTTTGCCATTTTCCTTTTTTATAATAACAGCTGATTTTAAGCTATTATCCTTACCAAAAGTATTAATCTTATTTTCAATTTCACCTAATTCTACACGTAAACCTCTTAATTTTACTTGGTGGTCAATTCTTCCTTTGCATTCCACAAAACCGCCATCAATCCACCTTCCCAAATCTCCTGTTTTATATAACAAAGAATTGTTATGGAAAGGATTTGGCAAAAAGCTTGCCTTAGTTAGTTCTGGTTGATACAAATATCCTTTTCCCACGCCATCTCCTGCAATATAAATTTCACCAACACAATAAGGTGGTAGCACATTTTTGTGTGAATCCAATATATAAAATTGGGTATTACCAATAGGCCTTCCAATATGGATGGTATCTAAATGTGTTACATCACAAACAGAAGAAAAAATAGTGGTTTCAGAAGGACCATAACCATTGTAAATGGTACAATTTGGTATCGTATCTTTAATACGGTCTACTAAAGCTTTTGGGAGTTGTTCTCCTGCTAATACAACATATTGTAAACTAGCCAAATCTTTTGGATTGGTAAGATTATCTAAGTGAAATCTCATAACAGAAGGGGTAGTTTGAATAATCTCAATTTTGTTTTTCTTAATTAATTCTTCTAATTTTTCTGTTACTTTTTGTTCATAATAATCAGTAACAAATAGGTGTAGTCCACTGCATAAAGAAATTAGGGTTTCAAAAGCAAAAATATCAAAAGATAAAGTAGTAATCGAAACAATCGAATGAGGCTTTTTATCCTTTAAATAGGCAATCGTTTGTAACATAGAGGCGTAAAAGTTAGATAATGTTTTTTGGGTTAGCATAACGCCTTTTGGCTTACCAGTAGAACCAGAAGTATAAATTAAATAAGACAAATCATCTGGTTTTGAGATATTACTTAAATTTTCCTTGTTTTGGGTATAAAGTTCATTGTTTAAATCAACTGTAATTTTGGTTTTGCAATTCACCTTATCCACCAATGCTTCTTGTGTTAAAAGTAGGGTAGCCTTACTATCTTCTAACATATATTCAATTCGCTCTTGTGGATAATCTGGGTCAATTGGAATATAGGCTCCACCTGCTTTTAATACAGCAAGAATAGAAACCATCATTTCCAAAGAACGGTTTGTCATAATTCCCACAATCGAATTATTGGTAACCTTAGCCTTTCTTAAAGCAAAGGCTAAGCTATTTGCTTTTTCATTTAATTCCAAATAAGTCATCGTTTTTCCTTGGAAAGTAAGAGCAGGCTCATTTGGTTTGCTGAAGGCTTGTTCCTCAAAAAAGTTAATAATAGCTTTGGTACAATCATAGTCAATTGCTGTTTGATTATAGGTATTTACTACCAAATCTTTTTCGGAAGGGGTAATTAATTCTAAGCAATCAAGATTACTATTTGGATTTTGTAAGATTTGTTTCATCAAATGCAAAATACGCTCATGCATAGAGGTAATATCTTCTTTTGTATATTTGCTAATTTTATAATCATAAGAAATATCAATTTGACCAGAACTGTTTAAATCATATAAGTGAATGTCAATATCATCTGCTGTATTTTGATTAAACACCCAATTGGTTTCATATTCAATTTCTTCTTTTTCTGTTGCCTTTGTAATTTGGTAAGAAAGCAGAATATTATATAAGTTAGGAACAGAGTGGTCTTTCTTACGTAAGTTTTCTAAAATTGCTTCATATGGATATTTTTGGTGTCTTAGCATAGCCATAGAATCTTTTGCAAGACTGCTAGCAAAGGCAGAAAAAATTGTATTTTCTGGTAAGGTTATACGAAAAGGGGCAATATTAATAAACATACCAGCCGTGTTTTTTTGCTTAAAGTTGGTACGGTTTAAAATTGGTGTAGCTAGTACAAAATCATTTACATTACTAATTTTAGAAATATAAATAGCATACACTGCCATAAAAAAATTAAAAGCAGTAATATTAAGTTTTGTACATAAAGATTGAATCTCTTGCATAATAGCAGAAGGCATGGAAAAACTACAACGTTTAGCGATACTAGAAGAAAGGTTAGCAATGTTGTTGTGACGTGAAGGAATTGTAGCAATTTCTGGTATCGTATCAAAAATGTTATCCCAGTATTCTTTATCTTTTTTACATTTTTCACTTGCAAGATAGTCTTTTTCTTCCTGGATATAGTTTAAGTAAGAAAAATCTGGGTTAGTAACTCGATCTTCTTTTTTACACAAAGCAAGATAAAAATTAACAATTTCTTTACTTAATAAACCTAATGTCCAAGAATCGGAAATAAGGTGATGAACATTTACACTAAATCCACCACTTCCATCTGGAAGACGAAACATTTTAAAAGCAAATAGGCAAGAGTTGTATAATGCAAATTGTTTTTGAATAAGTGCATTTTCTAAGGCTGAGATATCTTCTTTACAATTAAGTTCTACAAGCTCAACTTCAAATGGCGTATACTCACTTAAATATTGCTTTACTTCGTTTCCTACTAAGTCTAATCTTAGACGAAAACCATCATTGTTTTTAATTAACAAATGAATTGCTTGCTCTAAAAGTTTAAAATCAAGTTTGGTTTTTAAAATAGCAGTTCCACAAATGTTGTTAATACAAGTATTAGCGTAAAATTGTTCCGTTAATAAAATTGATTTTTGTGGATTGGTTAGTTCATAAAAAATTTTTTCCATATTTCTCTCCCTTATTTAACATCCTTTTTGTGCATTATATACTGATTTCAAAAAAAAAGAAACCAATTTCTACAAAATGAAATATTATTGTAATATATTTGTAATATTGACGTATTTTGTCGAAAATGGATTAAAAACAATTCCATAATTTGAATAAAATAATTGCATAAAGTGCTATTATGCGATACAATTTTGGTACACGACAAAAGAAAATAGGAGGTAAGAAATGCAAAGAAAAAATCAGGGAATTACGCTAGTTGCACTAATCATTACCGTTATTATCATGTTAATCTTAGCAGGAGTGGCAATTAGTTTAACGATTGGAGACAATGGAATATTTCAAAAAGCACAACAAGGAAGTAACCAATATAAGCAAGAAGCAAAAAAGGAAGAAGGGTTATTAGAAGCAATCGACTCAGAACTGGAAAAGGAATTAGCAAGCAATGGAAATGATACAATAAAAGAAATGCAAATATTCACATTTGGGGATAAAACGGAAGAATATGATGGCATCAGTGGAAAAGAGGAAGAATTTATTGTGCCAGCAACTGGTTATTATCGATTAGAAGTATGGGGAGCACAAGGAGGAGGTGCTGGAAATGGTGGATATTCATCAGGCTATGTGAAATTAACAAAAGGAGAAAAACTATATGTATACATAGGAGGAAGAGGACTTGATACAGCATATGTAGGAGCCAATGCACAAAAAGGTGGATTTAATGGAGGAGGCGATTCTGGAATTCCAAGTTATTATTCTTCTTTTGGGAAAATTTGTGATGCTATGGGTTCTGGAGGAGGAGCCACAGATATTAGGAAGATAAAAGCCTCAGAAGGAAGTTGGTATGATGTAGAACATGAAGACTGGTCAAAGGATAAGTCATTATTATCTAGAATAATTGTAGCAGGAGGCGGACGGACGGCGGTTGGGGAAATGATGGCGAAGCAGGAGGTGGATTAACAACATCTGGTGCAACACAAGAAAGTGGGTATCAATTAGGATTAGGACAAAATGGAGCCGATGGAGTAAATGCTACTGGAAGAGCAGAAGGAAATGCAGGTTCTGGTGGTGGCTATTATGGAGGAACTGCTTCAAGCGATACCTATAATCCAAATGGTAGAGGAAGAGGCGGAAGTGGCTATGTAGGTGATTTAATAGAGTCTATGTGTATAGCAGGAAGTGAAGAGGTTCCAAGTTATGATGGAAGTTCAGTCATGAAAGGGAATGAAGGTGGCGGATATGCCAAAATAACATATGTAGGTTATCAGAATTACAGTATTGCCAAAGGTCAGGAATATGCTTACAGTGGAACAGAGCAACGATTTCAAGTAGACACAACAGGTGTGTATAAATTAGAAGTATGGGGGGCACAAGGAGGTTCAGGCGGAAATGGAGGCTATTCGTCTGGCTATGTGCAATTACAAAAAGGAGAGGAAATATATGTGTATGTGGGAGGAAAAGGCCTAGATACAGCAAATGTAGGAGCCAATGCACAAAAAGGTGGATTCAATGGAGGAGGAGATTCTGGAATTCCAAGTTATTATTCTTCTCTTGGAACAATTTGTGGAGCCTTTGGCTCTGGTGGAGGAGCAACCGATATTAGAAGAATAAAGGCGTCAGAAGGAAGTTGGTATGATGTAGAACATGAAGACTGGTCAAAGGATAAGTCATTATTATCTAGAATAATTGTAGCAGGAGGCGGACGGACGGAGGTTGGTCAAATGATGGGGAAGCAGGAGGCGGATTAACAACATCTGGTGCAACACAAGAGAGTGGGTATCAATTAGGATTAGGACAAAATGGAGCCGATGGAATTAATGCATCCAATCGAGCAGAAGGAAATGGAGGTTCTGGTGGTGGCTATTATGGAGCAACTGCACCAACCGATACCTATAATGCAATAGGAAAAGGTGGAAGTGGTTATATAGGTAATTTATTGAATGGGATTTGTTTGTCTGGTACAGCACAAATTCCAAATTATACTGGAACAGAAACCATTACAGGAAATAGTGGAAATGGATATGCCAAAATAACATTGATGTTTTATTAGATAAAAAGTGCTTTAGAAAAAAGTTTGACATTGAGTAAGAAGCATGTTCTAATATCATCAAGACGTCAATAAGTAATTCCAAAAA
>CAOJXM010000054.1 GCA_948465625.1 uncultured Clostridium sp.
GGGAAGTATGGAATACAAGGAATTTTATTCCTAGACGAATGTGGAAGTGCACAGAATGCAGTAAAAGAAACAACGGGGAAGAATGCGAAAGCTGGAAAAAACGAAAAGGGTTTGACAATCTCTTTTTAATTAAACCAGACCATATCCCAGAAGAAAGTGAAGAGGAGTATAACCGAAGGTATATAAAAGAAATTGTGGAACTCTTAAAGAAGTTGTAAAAGAACAACCAAAAACTCTGCACTTTGTGCAGAGTTTTTGAAAAATAGCTTCAAATTGGGTTGACAAATTTAAAATAGCAAAGTAAGATAATATTAAAAAATGTAGAATAAGGGATGTTGAATATGTTAAAAATGATATTAATGATAATAGGAATTATATTAGATGTACTAGGAGTTATTATGATATTTGATGCACGAAGTTTAACAAAAAAATTATTTGGATTTGGAGATCAAAATGAAGCAACCAGTGGGCTAAAGATATTAGGTTTTATTTTAGCCATTATTGGAACACTGTTAATATATTTTAATCGATAAAGGAAAAAGTAGAGAAAACACTCTACTTTTTTGTATTAGAAAATAGAAATTAAAGATAGCAAACAAGGTAAAAACTAGAACCATAAAAATTCTGTATCTACTTGACACAAATAAACGATTCCTATAAAATAACAATAGAAAGAAAAGATAGGAGAGGAAAAATATGAAAACACAAGAAAAAGTAAAAAAATCAGCAAAAGGTATTACTTTAATAGCACTCATCATTACGGTTATTATCATGCTAATCTTAGCAGGGGTAGCCATTAACATGACAATTGGAGACAATGGAATATTTAAGAAAGCAGCGGACACTGTAGTAATCCATGAAAATGCCGAAGTATATGAGCAGTTAGGGTTAAAAATAGTAGATGATGAGCTAGGAAGTATGCTAGAAAATACTGAACTAGATAAACTAAGTAAATTAAAAAATGATGGATATGTTAATGCAGATAACACAGTTAATGGAAATATCGTAACAAAAGCAAATCTAAAAACGGGAAAAGGCAATATGGAAAATGGAGATGTGTATGTAATCGAAGCAGAAGGAAGTGAAGCTTCAGACTATTATCTGATTTATTACACAGAGGATAAGGAAAGAAGAAATTTAGGAAAATTGTTTGAAATTGCTCAAATTGAACCAACTCCAGAAGACTACTTCGATTTTGATCCAGAAACAGGAGGGATTTCATTAAAAAATATTGGAAACTATTATAAACATAGTAAAGATTTTTATTGTGAATTAGGATTAAAAACAATTATTATTCCATCAACTTATAAAGGACAAACCGTTACAAAAATAGGGATGAATTGTGCGATACCAAATAGTACAGAGTACTGTTCTGTAGCAGAGTTAGGAATTAATGCAGGGGATGCAGAAAAAATAGTAATTCCTAATACTGTTACAAAAATAGGAAAATGGGCATTTAAAAATTGTAATAATTTGAAAGAAATAACAATACCAGATAGTGTTATAGAAGTTGGAAGTGAAATATTGGATGAATGTTTTAATTTAGAAAAAGTATATGTACCATTTAAAGCAGGAGAACAACCAAGTGGATGGTCATCTAATTGGAGTGGTGGCGGAACTACAGATAAAAGGCAAATTATATACAAAGACTAAACACAAAAAAGTAGAGAATCTTCATATATATAAAATGAAGTCCTCTACTTTTTTTCTAGTTATACAAATTACGTTCATACAAATCTTCGATATATACGTCCTTCTCACCAGGTCGATCCATAAAACCAATTTTAGCAATATTATCATGTACCTCTTGAATCCAAACAGGACTTTCCTCATAAAAAACATCAACCTTTTCCTTATTATTTAAAACAGCATGTACTCTTTGTAAATTCATAAAAAACAACCTCCCTATCGTTCTATTTAATTAAAGTATATCCACAAAATAAAAAAATATGACTTTAGAAATCAGAAAATCTTTACAAAAGAAAAGAAGAAATATATAATATACTATAGTCACAATAAAAAAGGAGGAAAACATGAAACTAAACTATCAAGAAAAAGAGATTGAAGTAAAAAGTGGAAGTGTAATAAAAGAGGTATTTGCAGAAGAAATAAAAAAGGCTCAAATACCAATTGTCGCTTGTAAATACAACAATGAAGTAAGAAGTTTATTACAAGTAATAGAAGAAGATGCAACAGTAGAATTAATTGATTTAACACAAAAAGATGGAATGAGAATCTATATTAGAGGTGTGCTATATATTATGGCAAAAGCCATTACCAAATTATACCCAGAAGCCTTATTAACTGTAAAATATCAATTATCGAATGCCATGTATTGTGAAATCGATAATCTAAAAATTGACCAAGCAATGTTAGAAAGCATTAAACAAGAAATGCAAAGAATAGTAGACCAAGACTTAAGCATTAGAAAAGTAAAAATGACATTAGAAGAAGCAGAGCAATTTTATGAAAAAGAAGATACATTAAGAGGGAGAATTCAAATTAATAGTGCAGCAGAATATGGAGCTTCCTTATACTACTGTGAAGATTACTTCGACTACTTTTTTGGAGTAATGCCAATCACAACAGGATTAATTAAAATATTTGACATTGAAAAATATACAGAAGGATTTATTATAAGATACCCAAACAGAAGAAGCCCAATGGAACTTGGAAAATTTGTAGAAACCAAAAAATTGGCTTCTACTTTAGAAGAATATGAGGACATCTACAACTTATTAGGAATTACGACTGTATATAAATTAAATAAAGAATTAGAAAAAGACAAAGCAAAAGATGCCATTGTATTATCAGAAGCGTTACATGAAAAGAAAATAGCATTATTAGCAGACAAAATTGCAAAAGATAGAAATGTAAAAGTAGTATTAATAGCTGGTCCATCCTCATCTGGAAAAACCACATTTGCCCATAGACTAGGAGTACAACTAAGGTTAAATGGAATCAAACCAGTTACCATATCAGTAGATAATTATTTTGTAGAAAGAAATCAAAACCCAAAAGATGAATTTGGAAATTATGATTTTGAATGTATCGAGGCATTAGACACAAAACTATTTAATGACCATTTGGTAAAATTATTAAATGGAGAAGAAGTAGAAATGCCAACATTTGATTTTAAAGTAGGAACCAAAAAATACGAAGGAAACAAACTAAAATTAGCACCAGATGAAGTATTAGTCATTGAAGGAATTCATTGTTTAAATGATAAATTAACAGAAGCCATACCAAAATCACAAAAATACAAAATCTATATTAGTGCATTAACGGTATTAAACATCGATTATCATAATAGTATATCAACAACAGACACCAGACTAATTAGAAGAATTGTAAGAGATAATCAGTATAGAGGATATTCTGCAAAACACACCATAAAAACTTGGTATTCTGTAAATCGAGGAGAAGAAAAATACATTTATCCTTTCCAAGAAGAAGCAGACAGCATGTTTAACACCTCACTAATTTATGAGTTAGGCGTACTAAAAAAATATGCATTACCACTTTTAAAAGAAATTACAAGAGAAGACCCTGAATATGCAGAAGCAACAAGATTAATTAGGCTACTATCCTATTTTCACGAAATTCCTTCAGACGAAATTCCAAAAACTTCATTACTAAGGGAATTCATCGGATAATCTCCCCCATTAGGGACGGTTCTTTTTGGTCCAATTTGGACCATTTGGGACGCTTCTTAAGAAAAAGAGAATGGAGATTTATTTAGAAACACGATGTTAAGTAGATTTACTAAAATTGACGAGGAATTTATTTGTGAAAATTGTGGGAAACAGGTAACAAAATTGGGATATACTTGTAGAAATCATTGTCCTAGTTGCTTACATTCCAAACATGTGGATAAAAATCCTGGAGACCGAGCAGAACAATGCCATGGAATTTTAGAACCAGTAGGGTTAGAGTTAGATAACAAAAAAGGATATGTGATTGTGTTTCAATGTAAAAAATGTGGAGCAATTAGAAAGAATAAAGCAGCAAAAGATGATAATATGGATTTAATGATTGCGTTAAGTGCAAAACAGTATTAAAGAAAAGCTAGAACAAAGCAAAACAATGCTTTATTCTAGCTTTTTCTAGCTGATTTATACTTCTCGATTTAAGTTTCCATTGGTATAATTTTTACCACTTAGTTTTCTACCTTTTCGGACAGTATCAATGATGTTATTGATTTCTAAAATGTTTTCGTCTAAAATGTTAATTCTAGCATAATCAATGTTAAAATCATCAAATTCAATGGACGTAATTTTACTGTTATATAAAATGGAAAGGTTTCTAATATTATCTGGGATAATTCTAAATTCATAGCCCATACGGTCACGTAAGTAATATTTTTGGCTTTTTTGGCAGTAAGCAGGGCATTCTGGATAACATTTATTGCTTTTTCCCAAGAAGCAATAAGCACAAGTCATAACAGGAAGAGAGCCATAAACCAAAAGTTCTTTCTCAATAGGAATGGTGTTACACAAAGTAGTAAGTTGCTTTTTACTTAATTCGCAAGATAAAGTAACACAATCTAACCCAGCGTTTTCATAGTATTTGGCAGAAACATCATTAAAGATATTAAGAGGATAGTCTCCAATTAATTTATAATCTTTATGATAATCTTTTAATAATTCAAACAAACTCAAATTTGAAATAACAAATCCTTTTATGTCATAAGTTTCTAAGGCTTTTTCTACAATCGAAATAAGAAGATGTTTTTAATTTGGTTTTAAAATATTGGAAATGTAAATATACAAATCGCAAGAAAGTGATAAAGTCTTTACAATATTAGCATATTTTGGATTTCCTAAATAACGAACTGGTAAATAAATTCGCTCTACTGGATGTAGAGTAGAATAATTGGCATTTTCATCTAAACCATTTAATAAAAGAGAAATCTTTTTAGTTTTGCAAGGAACAGGAGATGTGGTATAAGAGATAGGATTTATCTTTTTTTCTAAAGTTCGTTTGCTATTAGCTAAGATGGTTTCTTCCAATTGTGCTAAACATCTACGTCTTAATTCGTTTAAGTCACTGATATTAAGATACAAATTATCATCCAAATCAATGGCAAAGTTTTCAAATTCAAACGGAGTGGAAGCGGTTTTGGAAAATTGTAAGATAATTCTTTCCTTAGTAATAGGTGCAGAAATAGCTTCACTTGGGTAAACATCTGAGATGACATGGACTGCTAAATTGTTTTGGTCAGTAATCTGAACAACGACTGGTTGTGCCTTATGGATTTCGATTTTACAATTTAATTTATTTTTTCTATTTTCTACATTGGTATAAGAAGCCTTAGCAGAAGTGGTTAAGGTTTTATCTTCTATTTTATAAATTTTATCGCCAGGGCGAATATCTCCCTTCATTCTACCAAGAGTAACTTCCATTTGTGCATGTGCTTCTAGAATATTTTGCTTTGCTAGCATTAACTCAGATACTCGATACTTAGAATTTTCACGTTCCACACAAATGGTATCTCCTAAGCAAAGAGAATCATTTAAGTTAACAGTAATGTGACCTTTGTTAGGCTGATAACTTGCAATGTTTCCAATATAAATTCCCATGTTATTAGGCTTTTCTTGAAAAATCAATTTTTGATTGGAACCAGAAGTTAAATGTCCAGACGAAAATCCACCTCGATTGAATACTTGCATTAAATCTTTTCGGTCTTGGTCATCAACAACATATTCATGAGAAGAGGAAGCTAAGTCTAGATATTTTCGATAAATTCTAGTAACAGTTGCAACATATTCTGGTGTTTTCATTCTACCTTCTATTTTTAGAGAAGTAACACCAGCTTCTAACAATTCTGGTAAATAATCTAAACTACATAAATCTCTAGGACTCAAAAGATAGCCTTGATCTAAAATTTGGTCGTTATTGGTAAGGATTTCGTAAGGAAGCCTGCAAGCTTGTGCACATTTTCCACGATTTCCGTGAGCGAGCACCAATCATACTAGAAAGTAGACATTGACCAGAGTAACAAATGCATAAAGCACCATGACCAAAAGCCTCTATTTCGATATCGCAATGATCGTGGATAAAACGAATTTCGGCAAGAGAAAGTTCACGAGCTAAAACAACTCGTTGAAAACCTAACTTTTTAGCCATGATGGCACCCTCTAAGTTATGGATGCTCATTTGGGTACTAGCATGAATTGGTAAATCAGGTAAGTTTTCGATTAAAGTTTTGGCTAACCCAAAGTCTTGTACAATAATTGCACTAATACCCATTTCATAGGCTTTGGTAGCCAGTTGAAGGGCATCTTCTAATTCTTCTTTTTTTATTAGTGTATTTAAAGCTAGATGTACTTTTACATTTCTTAATGTAGCATAATGGATGGCTTCTTCTAATTCTTGCAAATCAAAGTTTTTAGCACTAGCACGTGCACTGAAAGAGGAAGCTCCAAGATATACCGCATTTGCACCATTTTGTACAGCAGCTTTTAAACATTCAAAATCACCAACAGGTGATAAAAGCTCAATACAATCCATTTTATACCTCTTTTTCTAAAATTATAATTATATTGTAACACAAAATGAAAAAAATTCATACTATATTATATAAAACAAAACAAGGAGGTATAAAAAATGCAAGACGAAGTTAGAAATTGTGGATGTAGTTGTGGTTGTTCAAACAACAACTGTGGATGTTCACCAATGGGTGGATTATTCGGAGGATGTGGAGATAGTGAAATATTATTCTTCATAATCATATTCTTACTTTTATTCACAAATTGTGGATGTGGATGCGGTAGAGGTTGTTGCTAATACTTATAAAAGCTAGGTAATTTTGCCTAGCTTTTGTTCAAATATTACAATTTTATTACAAAGGCCAAATTTATTGACTAAAATATACCAAAAATGATATACTGATTACAAAAAAGGGGAAAAATGCAAACATAGGAGGAAATAAATTGGAAACGGTCAGTTTTTTTAAAAAGATAAAAAGAAAAATTGTAATTATTAGTATCATCGTAATTGTAATCTTTACAGCAATTGGTGGAATACAACCATTCATTAGTATTTCCCATGCTGGTAATGCTACAAGGTCA
>CAOJXM010000055.1 GCA_948465625.1 uncultured Clostridium sp.
ACTCATCATGGATTTGCAAAATTAACTTAGATTGTAATTTGTTTTCTTGTAATCGATGAAACACTTCAATCATCGCAATTTTCATAATATCTGCTGCTGTTCCTTGAATTGGTGTGTTCATAGCTGCTCTTGCTCCAAATTGCCTTACCATATAGTTGCTTGATTTTAATTCTGGTAAATATCTTCTTCTTTTAAACAAGGTTTCTACATAACCTTTTTCTTTTGCCTCTTCTACAATGTTTTCCATAAATGCTTTAATTCCTGCATATTTCTCCAAATATTGCTCAATGTATTCCTTGGCTTCTTTTCGACTGGTTCCAATTTGCTCTGCTAACCCAAAGTCACTAATTCCATACACAATTCCAAAATTAACAGCTTTTGCTTTTGACCTTTCTTCTGCTGTTACTTGTTCTATAGGAATGTTAAATACTTTAGAAGCTGCCTGTTTATGGATATCTTCATCCTTCTGGAATGCCTCTATCATATGCTCATCCTCTGAAATATGTGCTAATACTCTTAATTCAATTTGTGAATAATCGGCATCTAGAAAAATACAATTTTCTCTTGGTTTAAATGCCTTTCTTATCTTTTTGCCCATTTCTTCTCTGGTTGGAATATTTTGCAAATTAGGCTCTGTACTACTAATTCTACCACTTGCTGTAACCGTTTGGTGAAAATATGAATGAATACGATTATCTTTTGTATTAATATATGGCAATAATCCTTCTACATAAGTAGAATTTAGTTTTACCAATTTTCTATATTCTAGTATTTTTTCTACAATTTGATGTTCCCCTCTTATTTTCTCTAATGTATCAACATCTGTTGAATAGCCATTCTTATTCTTTTTAGAAGAAGGCAATTGTAGTTTCTCAAATAGAATTTCTCCTAGTTTTTTGGTTGAATTAATATTAAATTCTTCCCCAGCAAGTTCATATATTTTTTGTGTGATTGTTTCTATTTCCCCTTTTAAAATTTCGCCATAATCAATTAACTCTTGCTTATCTACATAAATCCCTATATATTGCATATCTGCTAACACTTTTACCAATGGCATTTCAATTTTTTCAAATAATGCTACCGCTTCTACCTCTTTTAACTTTTCGGTTAATACTTTTACCAATTTCTTGATGGCATATACTTGGATAGCATTTTTCATTTTTTCTTCTTGGTCTTTGTTTTCCTGCACTGGTTCAAATAGTGTCATTTGTGCTTTTTCTTCTTCTACACCATTTTGCTTGAAATAGCTTTCTATATCAATTCCTAAGTATTGACTTGCTAATATTTCTAAACTATATTTTGAATTGGTTGGATTTAATAAATAGGCTGCAATTTTAACATCAAACTTAAAATTGTTCATCGTAATCCCTTCTTGTTTTAACAAAATATAGTCTCTTGCTAATTCAAATCCATATAAAGCAATTTCTGGGTCTTCAAAAACCTCTTTTAATTTTTGTATGCAATCTTTCGTGTCTAACTCCACATAAGCAACTTTGCTTTCCTCTTCTTGTATTACACTAATACTCATGATTTTCTTTTTTATGATATCTTGACTTTCTTCTATTTCTTTTACACCCAAATGATACATCCATTTTTTCGTTTCTTTGGCACATTTTATTATATCCTCTAAAGTTACCTTTTCTACTTCAAATGGTTCTTCTTGCTCTGTTTGCGTAATTGCTTGGTTTTTTAAGCCAAATCTCTCGATATAGCGATTAAACCTATATTGTTGGAACAAAGCTAATACTTTTTCTTTATCCCATTCTTCCACTTTCATTTCTTCCAAATTTTCTTCAATAGGAGAATCTATGTTAATTCTTCCTAATTCTCTTGATAAAAATGCCAATTCCTTATTCTCTATTAACTTTTCTCTTAATTTTCCTTTAATCGTATCGGTTCCTGCTTCTAATTGTTGATATAAGTAATCGATATCGCCATATTCTTTTATTAACGCCAATGCTGTTTTTTCTCCTACTCCTGGCACACCTGGTATATTATCTGAGGTATCTCCCATCAAACCTTTTACTTGAATGAGTTGATGTGGCTCTACTCCATATTCTTCTATTACTTTTGCTTTATCAAAATAATCGGTTTCTGTTTTTCCTGCTTTGGTTCTTGGGATTTCGATGGTAACCTTATCAGTAGCCAATTGGAAGTTATCTCGATCTCCTGATAAAATGGTAACTTCTAACCCATTTTTTTCTCCAAATCGAGAAAGCGTACCAATAATATCATCCCCTTCATAGCCTTGTTTTTCAATGATTTTAATATTCATTGCTTCTAAAACTTCTTTTATCATTGGCATCTGCATTGCTAACTCTTCTGGCATACCTTTTCGATTTGCTTTATATTCCTGATACATTTCGTGTCTTTTGGTTGGTCCTTTTTTGTCAAATGCTACTACCATATATTCTGGCTTCAATTCCTCTTGTACTTTGAACAAAATCGCTAAAAATCCATATACCGCATTGGTATAGGTTCCATCCTCTGTCATTAACATTTTACTCCCCATAATTCCATAAAATGCTCTATTTAAAATACTATTTCCATCGATTAATAAAATTCTAGCCATATCTTTCCTCATTTCTTATTTTAATTTTATAATATAATATCTCGCCGAGATTAGGACTACCTTTGCATCCGAAAATAAATCTGACTTCAATAATTCTCCTACTACTTTGTTTATATTTTCTTTTGTTGTAATTAGTATGCTTCCTTCTTGTATTGGTTTATTCTCAAAAATTTCTTTCATTTTTTGTGAAGTTACATCTTTTGGGGCAATTATATAAGTTTCATCTAAGGCAAGATAAAAATCATATAATGTCATAATACTACTATTTCCAATATCAAGCAAGTCATCTACTAACAAACAGGTATGTATTCCTTCTTCTAAAAAATCATTTATGTATTGTTTATTGTTTTTTGCTGTATACAAATTATCCCCTATTCTAGGTAGATTGTAATTACAATATAAGATGACTAAGATTGCAGCTACATATACTGCCTTTTTATTTAGTATTTCCTCTAATACTAATTTTAATCCATATACAAACAGAATCATAAAGAAAGGAATGATTGGCGTAATATATCTAAAATCAGAATAAACCGAGATAATTACAATTAGCATGGTATATAAAATGCTTGGGAAGAATACATAGCCAATTTCCCTTTGTCCTTCTAATTCTTGCTTTTTTCGTTTTCGACTCACCATTGTCAAAATTGCTAATCCCATAATAATTCCAAAAAAGATATATTGTTCTAACAAAATGTGTGTATTTATAATTTGTGCATACCTTTTTATTCTTAGACCATACAATTCAAAATTAATAAGGTTTCCAAAACTTTGCTCTCCTCGATATCCCAAAAAAATGTGTTGGATACAATAAGGGAAAATAAGAATTGCCATAAGTACTGCAATAATTATGGTTGCTGTATATTTTATCATATCTTCTTTTTGGTTTTTCTTAGCACTAAACATATAGATAAAATAGAAAATTGCCACCATAATAGCATAATAATAATGTGTTAAAAATCCAGTTATTACTAAAATTCCTAATTGTATTAAATCTTTCTTTTCTAGTTTTTTATCTTTTTTACATAAATGCCAATCTAATAGTAGTAAAACATTTAATACCATTAGTTGATACATTCGTATAAACATAACGGTTTCAATGGTTCCTATACAAAATCCATTCATCAAACATAGAATTATACTATACCATTTATTTTTTAAAATCTTGTTTCCTATTTTATATAATACAATTGTTGAAAATACAAATAGTATCATATTTAAAATAGAACCTGGCCACACCGAAAAATCATCGAGTTGAAAACTTGCTGCTATTCTTAAAAGTAAATAATAAAGTGGTGGATGTACATCTAAAATTTGATTGGTATATGCCTTACCCAAATCCCATACCTCGTCTGCTTTAACCGTTACATATTTTTTAAAATATTCCTTATCATGCCATTGGTTATAAAAATCTTCATCATAGATGATAAAAGCATTGTCATATTGTATCAATCCATGTGAATAATATTCATCAATATGTAACCCTCCGTCTTTGGCTAACCGCATATACCATAGCACATACTTGCATAATGGTAATAAAGATTAATACTATTTTTATTATTTTATCTTGTTTGGTATCATTTTGCATGTTTTCTTCTCCTTTTTATTATTGATTATCTCTAATATTATAAATGTTGCAATCAATGCGAAACTGTAATATTGAGCATATTGAATGGATTGACTCAATAAAAAATAGACTGCATTTGCTAATTCTACTGCTATGCTGATATTTATGATTGATTTTATCATCTTTCCTCTTTGCCATAATAGGGTTGAAAACAACCACATTACATACCATGCTTGAAAATTAGTAATGGTAAGAAAGATAAAGGCTAAAAGTAATCCATTGTAAATACGCATATTTTTTACAAAGCTTATCCTTTTTTGCCATAATAATTTTAATACGATACTACCATAAATTGCTACATATGCTATCATTAGAATATTGTTCAACTTTTTCGCCTTTGCATAACTTTTTATCGCTAATGGCACAAAAAAGGTATTAGCAAATTTTCCTTGCTGTTCTTGTATCCCTGCAAATACAGAAATATCTCTCATATAGACTAAATACATTCCTGCTAGAATTCCCACAAATATAAATGCCCAACCACTTGCATATAAAATTCGCTTCCCTACTTTTTCTTTGCGATAATGGTAAAGGATTAAAAATGGAATGAGTAGCACTGCATAGTATTTGATTGCTGTTGCAATTGCTAGTATTACCACACTCATCCATATATTTTTCTTTTTCTTGAAAAAGTATAGTGCTAATAATATCATTCCTACTACTAAAATGTCATTATGCCCTTCTGCTAATCCTGCAAATAGGATTAGGGGATTTAAAGCATACAGTAAAACAAATTTCTTCTTTTTGGTCATTTTGTGTAGGATATAGCAGTTGAATAAATGTATCATTAAATTAAACAATTTATAAATGGCTAATGCTAGTGGTAAACTTCCTGCTGAGAGGCCACTTAACACTTTACAAATCATGGGCCATACTGGTCCATACACAACGGTATCATTTCTCCATATTTTTGGTGTTTTTAATAAGATTTTATCTCGTTTGGCTTCTTCGTTTTCTTGGATTACTTGTTCTACTGAGGTGTAATAAGGATTTACATCATATTTTGCTTCACTCCACCCAGTTCCCATATAATAAAAGATATCGGTACTAGCCATTGGTAATACACATGCAAATACAACTGAAATCAGAATAACAAAACGTGCTAGTGATTGGTTGGTTTGAAAAAGTTTGGCTTCTTTTTTTACTATTTTTAAATATAGGACAAATAATAGGATAAATACAAGTAAGAATGCACCTGTTCCTATTATTTTTGGTATGGTTATCTCATTGTTTCCTGCTAAGTAAAAAAAGCTAAAGTCAGTTACTAGATTAAAAATGCCTGCTCCTCTTACTACATAATAGATGGTAGGAAGTAATAACGCAATGGATACACTTAAAAATATTATTTTGGCATTGATTTTAATTTCTTTTTTTAACATTTTAACTCCTTATAATTTGCCTCTTCTTTGGTCATTATTTTAAATTTTTTGTATCATACAAACTATATCCTTCATAAAAATAACTTGCATCAATTCCTTTCATGTACACTTCTCGATTTTCTACTTGATTGGTTGATGCTTGTTGTAATAAAACTTTTATTTCTATATCTTTAATTGGACTTCTTTCCATGGCTAGTAAATAATCTTGCTTTTCTACTTTACTCCAATCAATTACTTGATTCAATTCTTTTTTTAACATTGCATCTAGCCATATTCTCATACTTCTTCCATTTCCTTCACGAAAAGGATGAGCTACATTCATCTCTATGTATTTTTCTACAATTTCATCAAAATTACTTTGTGGCATTTTATCAATTTGCTTTAAAACTTCTTTTAAATACATTGCTGCAACAAACCTAAAATTACTTTTTGCAATATTTTCTTTTCTTACTTTTCCTGCGAATTCATATATATCATCAAAAAGATATTGGTGAATTTGTGCTAATCCTTTAAAAGTTCCTACTTCAAAAGTATCTAGTTGTTTTGTGTCAAATAATTCTAATGCTCTTATTTTGGTCATTCTTTCTTCCTCTTTTGCTAGTTCCATGGGATTATTAATTCCTAATTTATTTTCTAATACCATTTCTTTTACTCCTTAACTCTATATCAAATTTTCTGGATTTAAACTCTCTAATTCTGGCAATACAAACATCCCATCTTTTCTTATTAATACATCATCAAAGTAGATTTCTCCACCACCATATTCTGGTGTTTGAATGTTTACGATATCCCAGTGAATACTTGACCTATTTCCATTATCACTTTCTTCTAAACTGTCTCCTGGTGTAAAATGAAAACTTCCTTTTATTTTTTCATCAAACAAAGTATCTCCTATTGGTTTTTCGATATATGGATTTAAACCTAATGCAAATTCTCCAATATATCTGGCTCCTTCATCTGTATCTAAAATTTCGTTTAGCTCTTTCGTTTTATTAGCTGTTGCCTTTATAATCTTCCCCTCTTTAAATTCAAATCTTATATCATTAAATAAAATTCCATTATATATGGTTTCTGTATTATATGTTATATATCCATTTACACTCGTTTTTACTGGAGCAGATGCCACTTCGCCATCTGGTATATTAAATGTTCCTGTATACTTTTGTGCTGGTATTGCCTTTAAACTAAACGTTAAATCGGTTCCTTCTCCTACAATATGTACTTTATCTGTTCTATTCATCAAATCTTTCAAATTATCCATTGCTATGGACATCTTTTTATAGTCTAAATTACATACCTTAAAAAAATAATCTTCAAATTCATCTTGATTCATTTTGCTCATTTGTGCCATTGCTGCATTCGGATACCTTAATATACACCATTTTGTATTTTTTACTCTTTCTTCCAAATGAACTGGTGTAGTATAATATTTATTATACATTTCCATTATTTCTTTAGAAATTCCACTTAA
>CAOJXM010000056.1 GCA_948465625.1 uncultured Clostridium sp.
AGTTATTAAATCATATGCTAGCCAAACAAGCAGGAAGTACGAAGCAAAAATATTTTATTACTTCTATAACAGGATTAAAAGCCATGTTCTTAAGAGCATTTAGTGCATTTGCATTTTTACCACATAAAGCCTATTTATCAGCCAATGCCATTTTAAAAACCATTTATCGAATGAGAGTAAGTAAGAAAAATTTACTAGAATGGACAACAGCAGAAGAAGCAGAAAAAAAAGCAAAAACAACACTTATCTCTTATTATAAATTAATGTTTAGTAATGTGGTACTAGCTATTTTATTCGCAATTTATGCAATTCTTTTTAGCAAAGGAATTACTAGCACTATTTTACTAATTGCCTCTACCATTTGGTTTTTCGCACCTATTTTTGCTTGGCAAGTTAGTAAAGAAAGGGTAGAACCAGCCAAAGTAAAAGAATTACAAGATGACGAAATTAAATATATTGTAGAAATTGGACAAAAAACTTGGGAATTTTTTCGTACCTATATGAACCAAGAAAACCACTACTTGCCACCAGATAATTATCAAGAAGATCGAGTAAACAAAATTGTATATCGAACCTCATCTACCAATATTGGTCTTGGGTTAATGAGTATCGTATCAGCCTATGATTTGGGATATATCGACTTAAAAGAAGCAATTGATTTGATTAGCAAAACCATGGAAACCATAGCAAAACTAGCAAAATGGAATGGGCATTTGTACAATTGGTACAATACCAAAACACTAGAACCATTAATGCCAAGGTATATCTCAACCGTAGATAGTGGAAACTTTGTAGGATATTTATATGTATTAAAAGAATTTTTGAAAAATATACCAGAACCAACAGAGCAAACGAAAAATTTAGTAGAACAAATCAATCAATTAATTGACAATACAGACTTTAGTGTATTATATGATAAAGAAAAACGATTATTTTCGATTGGCTATAATTTAGAGGATAATAAACTAACCGACTCTTATTAT
This sequence comes from uncultured Clostridium sp., assembly GCA_948465625.1. Classification (GTDB taxonomy): domain Bacteria; phylum Bacillota; class Clostridia; order TANB77; family CAG-508; genus CAOJXM01. Next base: position 984 of record CAOJXM010000056.1, read on the forward strand.
GATTTATTAGCATCTGAGGCAAGGCAAGCAAGTTTAGTAGCCATTGCTAAACACGATGTACCAACCAAACATTGGCAAAACTTAAGTAGAACCCTCACCATTATGAATGGATACAAAGGGCTAGTATCATGGTCAGGAACTGCGTTTGAATATTTAATGCCAAATGTCAATATTAAAAAATACGAAGGTAGTTTACTAGACGAATCTTCAAAATTTCTAATAATGAGTCAACAAGAATATGCTAAGAGATTAGGAATACCATGGGGAATTTCAGAATCAGCATTTAACTTAAAAGATTTGAATTCCAATTATCAATACAAAGCATTTGGAATTCCTTGGTTAGGCTTAAAAAGAGGCTTAGGTGACGAAATGGTAGTTTCTTCGTATGGTACCATATTAGCTCTTTTTGATGAACCAAAAGCAGTATGGCAAAACCTAAAAAGCTTAGAACAAAAAGGAATGTATGGCAAATATGGGTTTTATGAAGCAATCGACTTTACACCAAAAAGAATCCCAGCAAACAGTAAATATGCTGTGGTAAAAACGTACATGGCACACCACCAAGGATTAATCCTATTATCCATTAACAATCTAATGAATAACAATATTTTACAAGAACGATTTATGGGGAATCCACAAATAAAAGCAGTAGATATTTTACTACAAGAAAGAATGCCAGAAGATGTAGTCATTACCAAAGAAAAGAAAGAGAAAATTGAAAAATTAAAAAATGTAGACTACGAAAATTATACGATGAAAAACTACACCAAAATACAACCAGAGTTAAACAATTATAATGTCATTTCCAATGAAAACTACACCATTTGTATGAACGAAAAAGGAGAAGGATTTAGTAAATATAAGGATATTTTCGTCAATCGATTTAAAGCAAGCAATGATTATCCAGAGGGAATTTTCTTTTTTGTGAAAAATATCAGAAGCAAACGAATTTGGTCAACTGGTTACCAAAATGGTATCAAACCAGAAAAATACGAAATTAGTTTTACACCAGATCAAAATCAAATTACCAGAGTAGACGAAAATATTACAACAACTTGTAAAACCATTGTCGCACCAGATGAGGCAGTTGAGATACGTTTAATCGAATTAAAAAATAATGGAAACATTGAAGAAACCATAGAAATTACTAGCTTGTTTGAGCCAGTATTATCAACCAAAGAGCAAGATTATTCGCATATGGCATTTAATAATTTATTCTTAAAATACGAATATTTAGAAGAAACCAATTCTATTTTAGTAAAACGAAACAAAAGAGGAAATAGCAAAGAAATTTATTTAGGAGTGAATTTGTACACACAAGATGAAACCATAGGAGAAATGGAATACGAAATTGATGCCGAAAAATTAAATGCAGGAAGTAGCTTTTTAATACCAAAAATGATTGAAAATTCGGTTCCTTTTTCCAAACAGCTTGGATTAAGCATTGCACCAATTGTAGCCTTAAAACGTACCATGAAAATTGCTCCAAAACAAAAAGTAACATTAAGTCTTATCATTAGTGTAGCAGAAGAAAAGGAACAAGTAGAAGAAAATTTAAAGAAATATAGCAACCACGAAAATACCATTCGAGCCTTTGCATTATCAAGAGTAAGGGTAGAAGAAGAAAGTAGATATTTAGGAATAAAAGGAAGCGATATAGAAACATACCAAAAAATACTATCCTATTTAATCGTACAAAACCCAATGAAATCCCTTGTTGCAAAAACACAGAAACAATATACCCAACAGGATTTGTGGAAGTATGGTATTTCAGGAGATTTTCCAATTTTGCTGATAAAAATTAAAGATGTAAATGATATTGATATGATAAAAGAAATGCTAAAAGCGTATGAATTTTTTAGAGTAAAAAATATAACAGTAGAATTGGTAATTTTAGATGAAGAAGAAAATGTGTACGAAAAATATGTAAGAGAAGCCATAGAAGGAGAAATCGCAAATCGCCATTTGGAATATTTAAGAAATCTACGAGGTGGTATTTTTGTATTAAATGCCAATGAAATAGAAGATAAAGATTTATTAGAATTTCGAGCCAATTTAATCATGAATGCACACGATGGAAATAGCAAAGGAATTTTAAAAGATTTAGAAGAAGAATATTTAGAAAATATCCCAAATATTGGTTATGAAAAAGAAGAAATCGTGGAAATACCAAATTTTGAAAAGAAAAGCAATGGAATGGAATTTGAGAAATTAAAATATTACAATGAGTATGGAGCCTTTTCGGAAGATGGAAAAGAATATCGAATCAAAGTCAATAAAAATACCAAATTACCAGCAGTATGGAGCCATATTTTAGCAAATGAACATTTTGGAACATTAGTCACACAAAATATGGGTGGGTTTACTTGGTGTAACAATAGTAGATTAAATCGAATTAGTTCTTGGTCAAATCATACCATTTTAGACACACCATCTGAAATTCTTTACCTAAAGGATAAAGAGTATAATCAAGTCTGGTCATTTAATGCAAATTTAGATACAAAGGATGAAGATTACTATATTACCTATGGGTTTGGGTATGCAAAATACACCAATATTCGTTTAGGACTATTACAAGAAGTAGAAGTGTTTGTACCACAAAAAGAATCAGTAAAAGTAAATTTGATTCGTCTAAAAAATACAATGCCACAAAAGCGAACCCTAAAACTGCTATACTTTGTAAAACCAGTATTAGGAGAAGATGAAATCAAAACAGAAGGGTATATTCATACCAAATTCGATGAAAATTCCAATATTGTAGAGGCAACTAGCATGTATTATAGTGACATTGCACATTCGAATTGCTATGTGTCAAGTAGTGAGAAGATTGTGTCTTTTAGTGGGGATCGAAAATCATTTTTTGGAAAAGGCAATTTAAAAGAGCCAGAAAGTATTCATAAAGTTAGATTAGACAATCAAAATTCAATGGGAAAACCAGGTTGTATTGCGATTGAATTAAAAGTAGAATTAAAAGCATATGAAGATAAAGAAATATCCATTATATTAGGTAGTGAAAGGGAAGAAGGAAAAAGGCAACAAATTGCCTACCAATATACCAAAGTAGAAGAATGTAAGCAGGCATTAGAAAATACAAAAAGGTATTGGTCAGAACTGTTAAGAACCGTTCAAATTAAAACACCAAGTGAGTCAATGAACATTTTATTAAATGGTTGGATTGCTTATCAAACCATTGTCAGTAGAATTTGGGCAAAATCTGCTTTTTACCAATCTGGCGGAGCGTTTGGTTTCCGAGACCAATTGCAAGACACTTTGGGGATGAAGTTTTTGGATAGCAATTTTATGAAAAATCAAATTATAAAGCATGCAGCCCATCAGTTTATCGAAGGAGATGTAGAACATTGGTGGCATGAAGAAACCAATCGAGGCATTCGAACTAGATTTTCCGATGATTTGTTATGGCTTGCTTATGTAACAGCAGAGTATATTAATTATACGGGGGATGATGCTATCTTAGAGGAACAAGTACCATATTTAGCAGGTGCTATACTACAAGAGCAAGAAGACGAAAAATATGATTTATTTTTGCCATCCAATACAATCGGAAACATTTATGAACATTGTATCAGAGCCATTGAAAGAGCATTACAATTTGGTGAAAATAGTCTACCTAAAATTGGTTCAGGTGACTGGAATGACGGATTTAGTACGGTAGGAAATAAAGGAAGAGGAGAAAGTGTATGGCTAGGATTTTTCCTATATGAAGTGTTAAATCGATTTATCCCAATTTGCGAAAGTAGGCAAGACCAAGAAAAAGTAGAAAAATATAAACAAATTCAAGTAAATTTAAAAAAAGCATTAAATACAGTGGCTTGGGATGGTAGATGGTATAAAAGGGCCTTTATGGATGATGGAAAAGTGCTAGGTACGATTGAAAATGAAGAATGTAAAATAGATAGCATTGCACAAAGTTGGGCCATTTTATCCAATGCTGGAGATAACGATAAAAAATTCATTGCTATGGAAAGTCTAGAAAATTATTTAGTGGATAAAGAAAATGGAATGATTAAATTACTTGACCCACCTTTTGAGAAAAGTAGTTTAGAGCCAGGTTATATTAAAGCCTATTTACCAGGTGTTAGAGAAAATGGTGGACAATATACCCATGCTGCTATTTGGACCATTCTTGCTTTTGCGGTGTTGGGATTAGGAGATAAGGCAAGCGAATATTTTAAAATGATTAATCCTATTGAACATGCTAAAACCAAAGAAGCAGTAAATAAATATAAAGTAGAACCATATGTATTAGCTGCAGATGTTTATGGAAGTGGTAATTTAATAGGCCGTGGTGGTTGGACTTGGTATACAGGTTCTAGTAGTTGGTTCTATAAAGCAGGAATTGAAACTATATTAGGCTTAACCATCCAAAAAGGAATGTTGTCAATCAAACCATGTATTGCAAAAGAGTGGAAAGAGTATAGTATGATTTATCAATACAAAAGTAGCACTTATTATATTAAGGTAAAAAATCCAAATGGAAAAAATACAGGAGTAGAAAGTTTTAAGGTAAATGGAGAAGAAATAGAAGAAAAACAAGTAAAATTGATTGATAATGGAAAACGATATGAAATCGAAGTAGAAATGTAAAAATTGGGAGAAGTTATTCTCCCAATATTACTTTTACAACGGTTCCTTCTTCTACAGAGGCATTAAATTCTGGTTCTTGGCTAATGACTTTTCCACTTCCTTCTGTAGAGATATTCAAATTTTTCGATTTTAACGAGTTGGCAGCTTGAGAGGCTGTCATATTTTTTAAGTTTGGTACATTTACTGATGTTCTAACATCATTTTGTGCAGTATAAAGCATAACAATAGAATCGTTAAACAATTTGGTATTGGCTGCTGGAACTTGCGAACTTACTAAGTCTTGGTTTTTATTACCATTTAGTGTAAAGCTTGAACGAAAACCAGCTCTTTCTAATATTCGTTGTGCTTCTGCTACTGTTTTATTTACCACATTTGGTACTGTTTTTAATTCTGTAGAATTGGTGGTTAAATTCATAGCATCTGCTTGAATGCCTAAGTAAGGTAAAATTTCACCTAAAATATTAGATACCACAGGACCTGCAACGGTACCACCATGGAAGTTCTTTACTTGTGGGTCATATAAAATAACTAAAACCACAACTTCTGGATTTTCCACAGGAGAGATAGCAACAAAAGATGCCACATATCCTTCCTCTTTTTTAGTTTGGGCAGGTTCAGAAGTACCTGTTTTACCACCTACCGAATAACCTTTTACGGCTCCATTTGAACCAGTACCATTGGTTACAACAGATTCCATGATGCTTTTCATTTCATTAGCCGTTTCTTTTGAAATGACTTGTCTAATTTCTACTGGGTCAATATTCGTAACGGTATTGGTGTTGGTATTAATAACTTGTTTTACAATACGAGGTTTCATTAAAACACCATCATTGGCAATTGCAGAAATTGCTTTAATTAATTGGATTGGTGTCATGGTAATTCTTTGCCCAAACGACATGGTTGCAAGTTCGACTGGTAAGATTTTAGATTGGTTAAAGAAAATACCCTTTTGGTCTCCTGGTAAATCAATTCCACTAGGATTAAATAAGCCAAAAGCATTGTAGTATTTATATAAAGTATTCACACCAATTCGGTTGCATAATTGAATCATACCAGGGTTACAAGAATTTTCTAATACATTTCTTAAGGTTTGTCTTCCATGAGCTGCTTTAGACCAACATTTAATGGCTTGCCCTGTTACTTCTTCTACACCAGTACAAGTAAAATCATTTGTTACATCTGTTTGCGTAATGTTTTCATCTAGTGCAATAGCAGCATTGATTAATTTAAAAGTAGAGCCTGGCTCATAAGTAC
>CAOJXM010000057.1 GCA_948465625.1 uncultured Clostridium sp.
CAAAAGGATTTAAGCCAGTCAACCAAGGAAGTGCTGTATGGGGAAGCAGTGATGGCTACAAACATGGGTTAATCATCCAAGATGCAGAAGGAAACCAATTTGTATGGGTAGCGGTCGATGGAAATACTGTTAAATTAGACCGATATAAATTTGCAAATGATGGAACACCAACGGGAAAGGGAGAAACCGCAATAGAAGGTTCAAGTGGTGGAGTTCATGTGCTAGGGCTAACATGTCAAGAATTAACCAGTTCAGAAGCCAATACCGTGGCAAGAGATATTAATGGATTTAAAAATAGTGTAACAAAGCATAAAGGATATTATATCGCAAGATATGAAGCAAGCTATGGAACCGATGGGAAGCCAAATTCTAAAGTATCTAACAATCCATACCCTTCATTAGGTTTAGGGGGAATTGAGGCAACAAAAGCACCAACAGAAGAAGGAAGATTGTGGAATTTCGTAACACAAGCAAAGGCAGCAACAGCATGTCGAAATATGTATGATGCAAATTATGGGGGAACCAGTGATTTAATAAACAGTTATGCTTGGGATACGGCGATTGTATTTATTCAAAAATATTCGGGAGCAACAACCTATTCAACACAAACAAGAGGAGAAGTAAGAATAGCTAATACAGGAACAATGGGAGATGAGAAATGTCATATCCATGATATGGCAAGTAATTGTAATGAATGGACAACAGAAACTTCAACTTGGACAACATCAAAGGGCTCTACTATAAGAGGTGGAACTTATGATGATCAAAAACTTCAGACAAGGGATCGCAATTATATTGACATTGGTTCATATAAGTATGTTTCATTTCGACCAATCTTATATTTAAAATAAGCCAAAAGAAGCAAAGAATAGAACTTTGCTTCTTTATATTGGTTAATGAACCCCTGTTATACAAGGAGGGCTAAAAGCTTCTAGCACAAACAACGATGAAAAATGTCATATTCACGATATGGCTAGCAATTGTAGAGAATGGACAACCGAATATGGAAGGAGTACATTAGGAGAGAGTAGAGAAACTTGCGTACTAGATAGTTGTGTAGGGGTAGGAGGAGACTATTATAGTAAAAGAGTGTTGGTAGTTGCAGATTTGAATCGAATTATAGAACAAAACAAATAGGATTTCGTCCAATCCTATATTTATAAATCAAAGAACAAGAGTAGCAAAATCTTGACAAAGTCGTTATAAGAGAGTAAAATAATACTAGATAAAAAGGAGAGATGTATGCAAAATTTAAACAAGAGAGCATTTGAAATCTTAAATTCAAAAACAAAAATATACCTAGCAATCATAGCCATATTGTTAATCATCATATGTTGCTTTCAAATCGTATTTATCATGCCAGCCGTCATATTCTTTGGGCTAGTCTGTTTTTATGCCATTTGGACCAACAATAAAAGAAAAGCAGAAATATCAGAACATATCCAAGAGCTAACCATCAGTTTAGACTCAGCAGCCAAAAGTTCATTAATCAACTCACCATTTCCGCTTATCATTATAGAAACCAATGGAAACTTCATTTGGAAAAGTTCCAAATTTGTAAACGAATTTGAAGAAGTAGAACTATCCGAGCAAATCGATAGCCTACTAATCGAAATAAAAGCAGAAATAGAAGAAAGAGAAAAAGACAAAAGCAAAAACAAAATAAAAGACAAAACCATATTAAGAGAAATGGTAGTAGAAAACAAAACCTATAATATCATTGCACAATATGTAAAATCAAAACAGCACAATCGTAAAAACGAAGAAGAATACATGTTAATGATTTACTTTATCGATAACACCGAAAACCTAAAAATTCAAAAAAAATACAAAGAAGCCAAAACCTGTATTGGAATTATCATGATAGACAACTACGAAGAAATCATGCAAAGAATCCCAGCAGAAGAAAAGCCACGCATTAGTGCAGAAATCGAAAAAAGCATCTATGATTGGGCAAGCAAAACCAAAGGCCTCATCATCAAATCCGAAAGAGCAACCTTTGTCTATGTATTTGAAAAAAAATATCTAGAAAAACTAAAAGAAGACAAATTCGAAATACTAGACACCGTTAAAAACATCAAAGTAGAAGGCAGTTTGCAAATCACATTAAGCATTGCCATTGCAGCAGAAGGAGGTACCCAATACGAAAAATACAAATCAGCCAATGCAGCCATGGACATTGCTTTAGGTAGAGGAGGCGATCAAGCTGTCATTCGAGAAGAAGGAAAATATGCATTCTTTGGAGGAAGAGCACAAGAACTAGAAAAACGAACCAAAGTAAAAGCAAGAATTGTAGCACATGCAATAGAAGAACTAATCTACGAAAGCAAAAACGTCATCATCATGGGGCATAAAAACGAAGACATAGATGCCATCGGTTCTAGCCTAGGAATGTATCGACTAGCAAAAACATTAGGAAAAGAAGCCTATATTGTAAACGATACAGCAGGATTAACCGTAAAATCATTAATTGAATCTGTACAAAAAGAGGAACAAGAAGGCGAAATCTTCATCAGTAAAGAAAAAGCATTAGATAGCATATCACAAGAAAGTTTACTAATAGTAGTAGACACCCATAGAAAAAGCTATACAGCAGTACCAGAACTATTAGAAAAAACCAGTAAAATAGCAGTTATTGACCACCATAGAAGGTCAACCGACTACATAGACAATGCAACCATAACCTTCCATGAAGTATATGCATCCTCAGCAGCAGAATTAGTAACAGAACTATTACAATATGTAGAAATACCAGTCGAATTAGAAACCGTTGAAACCGAAAGTCTATATGCAGGAATTATGATGGACACCAAAAACTTCACCTTCAAAACAGGAGTTAGAACCTTTGAAGCAGCAGCCTACTTAAGAAAATGTGGAGTAGACATTATAAAAGTAAAAAAATGGTTCCAAAGCGACTTAGAAAGCTATAAAACCATATCACAAATCGTAAAAGAAGCAGAAATTATAAACGAAAACATTGCAGTATCTATTTACGAAAAAACAGACAAAGATGCCAACCTAATCTGTGCAAAAGCAGCAGACGAATTACTAACCATTAGTGACATCACAGCTTCCTTTGTCATAGGAGACATTGGAGAAAAAGTATGTATTAGTGGACGTTCCATTGGGGATGTCAATGTCCAAGTCATATTAGAACATTTGCGGAGGAGGAGGACACATTACCTTAGCAGGAGCACAAGTACAAGGCATGACCAAACAAGAAGTAAAACAAGAATTAATCAAAATCATACAAGAAGAAGTGACCCACTAGGGACGCTTCTTTTTTTGACCAAGAAGTAGTGTTTTTATAAAAAACAGTACCAATAATTATACAAAATTATAATATAACTATAAAATTGTATAAAGATATTGCAAAAATTAGATAAAAAGTATATAATAATAGTATAAAATAGAAGGAGGATAATTGTATGAGTAAATATATAAAAAGAACGATAGAAGATAGAATAAAGCAATTAGCAAAAGCTTTTCCAGTTATTATCATTACAGGTGCAAGGCAAGTTGGAAAAACTACTTTACTAAACAACATACAAAAGCAAGATACAATCAATTATATTTCATTAGATAATCTATCAGTAAGAACTTTGGCGATAGAAGACCCAGAAATGTTTTTAGAAAGGTATAAACCACCATTAATAATAGACGAATTTCAATATGCACCCAATTTATTATCTTATATCAAAATAATCATTGATAAAAAAAGACAAGAACATTTGGATACCCCAACAACAAAAGCAACGGGATTATACTATTTAACTGGTTCACAAGTTTTTCATACCATGAAAGAGATTAGTGAGTCATTAGCAGGAAGAGTTGGCATACTAGAATTATATCCCTTATCCAATCGAGAAATGGAAGGAAAGAAAGAAACTATTTTTTTACCAAGTTATCTAGAATTAGAAAAAAAGGAAAAAGTAGCTAATATAGAAATAGAAAAACTATATGAAAAAATATTAAAAGGGAGTTATCCAGAGTTATATTCAAATGGAAACATCCAACCCAAGGACTTTTTTGAAAGTTATATAAAAACCTATATAGAGCGAGATATAAGAGAGTTAATTAATGTAAAAGACGAAATCAAATTTTTAAAATTTGTAGAATCCATTGCAGTAAGAACAGGGCAAGAATTAAATATAAATGATATTACCAATACCATAGAAATAAACAACATGACAGCACGAAATTGGTTATCTATTTTAGTCAATACAGGGCTAGTATATTTACTACATCCATATTCTAATAACAATGGAGCAAGAATCGTAAAAAGACCTAAAATCTATTTTATGGATACAGGATTAGCATGTTATTTAGCAGGTTATATAGATAGTATAACACTAGAAAAAAGTGCATTCAACGGAGCTATTTTAGAAACCTATGTCATAACAGAAATTATCAAATCTTTTACCAATGCAGGAATGGATAGTAGAAAACACTTATACTATTATAGAGATAATAGTGGAAAGGAAATAGAATTACTAATCCTATATAATCATACCATTTATCCAATAGAGATAAAGAAAAGTTATCATCCAGAAAAACAAGCAATCAAAAATTTTGATGTAGTAAAAAAATTTGGAATGGAAATAGGAAATGGTGGGGTAATTTGTTTAGCAAAGGAAATCTTCCCATTAGATAAAATCAATAACTTGATACCAATAGAACTGCTATAGAATTTGGGAAAAAACAGATATCATTTGATAATGTATTCTATAAATGTATGCACGACCATTCTTTTAATAACGATGCAAAATTAACCAAAACACTTGAAAAATAAGCTAAAACAGTATACAATAGAAAGCACAAAGAGGAAAGGAATGAGAAAAAATGAAAGTAATCTTAAAAGCAGATATAAAAGGAGTTGGAAAAAAAGACCAAATCATCAATGCAAGCGATGGATATGCCACCAACTATCTATTCCCTAAGAACTTAGCCGTTCCAGCAGACAAAGGAAACATGAACAACTTAAACGCTAAAAAATCATCAGAAGAACATCGAAAAGAATTAGAAAGAGAAGAAGCAAGAAAAACCGCAAAAAAAATAGAGGGAATCTTACTAAAAATGCCAGTAAAAGCAGGAGAAAACGGAAAAGTCTTTGGCTCTGTTACCACAAAAGAAATAGCAGAAGCACTAGACAAACAATACCAAATAAAAGTAGATAAGAAAAAAATCATGCTAGAAGAACCAATCAAAACCTTAGGCATGTTTTCAATCGAAATCAAACTATATGAAGCAATTAGCACAAAACTAAAAATAAGCATTCTTGCACAATAAAAGAAAAGAGGGAAGCAAATGGAATTAGGAAAAGTACCACCAAACGATATAGAAGCAGAGCAAGCTGTATTAGGAAGTATGTTAACCGACAAAGATGCAGTAGTATCTGCCATTGAAGTATTAAAACCAGAAGATTTTTATCGAGAAGATAACAAAGCAATCTATGGTGCTATTTTAAACTTATACAATAAAGCAGAACCAGTTGATATTATAACCTTAAAAGCAGAATTAGTATCCATTGGTAAATTTGATGTAGTGGGTGGACTTGAATACTTAGCAACCTTGCCAGAAATGGCACCAACCAGTGCAAACATAGACAAATACATCAAAATTGTAGAAGAAAAATCCATGTTACGAAACCTAATCCAAACAGCAAACCAAATCATCTCATTAGGCTATGACCCTACACAAGAAGTAGAAGGAATCATGGACGAAGCCGAAAAAAAAATCTTTAACATTATGCAAAAAAGAAATCAAAAAGGCTATACACCAATCAAAGAAGTATTAGTCGACACCTTTGAGCAATTAGAAAAACTATACAATCAAAAACAACACATTACAGGTGTTCCAACAGGATTTACCGACTTAGACTACAAAACTGCAGGACTTCATGAATCCGACTTAGTACTAATTGCAGCAAGACCTGCTATGGGAAAATCTGCCTTTGTACTAAACGTAGCCACCAATGCAGCCGTAAGAGCAAAAGTACCAGTTGCCATATTTAGTTTAGAAATGTCAAAAGAACAAATGGTAAACAGAATTCTATGTAGTGAAGCAATGGTAGACAGCAACAAAGTAAGAACTGGAAAAATCGATGACGAAGACTGGGTAAAACTAGCAGGAGCATTAGGACCATTATCAGAATCTGGTATCTATATTGATGATACCCCAGGTATTTCCATTATGGAAATCAGAGCAAAATGTAGAAAATTAAAACTAGAAAAAAACATAGGATTAGTAGTAATCGACTACTTACAATTAGTAACAGGAAGCAATGCCAAACGAGGCGGTAGTCGTGAACAAGAAATATCAGAAATCAGTAGATCCTTAAAAATACTAGCCAAAGAAATCAACGTTCCAGTCATTGCCTTATCACAGCTATCAAGAGCAGCAGAACAACGACCAGACCACAGACCAATGTTATCAGACCTTCGTGAATCTGGAGCCATCGAGCAAGATGCAGATATTGTTATGTTCCTATATCGTGATGACTACTACAATCCAGAAAGCGAAAAAAAGAACATAGCAGAAGTCATCATTGCAAAACACAGAGCAGGTTCCACAGGAACAGTAGAACTACTATGGCTTGGAAACTACACCAAATTTGCTAACATCGAAAAATACCGAGAATAGCAAAATTTAAGAAAAGGAGGCTATCAACCCATGCATGGAAAAACAACAATAGAAGAAAAAGTACTAAAAACAATCCAAACCAATCAATTAATACAAGCAGGAGATAGCCTAGTAATAGGAGTATCTGGTGGACCAGACTCCATGTGCTTATTAGACATTTTAGTAAAGCAAACTAAAATACCTTGT
>CAOJXM010000058.1 GCA_948465625.1 uncultured Clostridium sp.
AAAATGAATACACTCTAATAAATTTAAAAATTTTTATTCTGGAAAGATGTTGAATAAACAAAGAATAAAATACGTGATATGCATATACATGCAATTTAATAATGCAATTAAATCATAGAATAAAGAAAAATGCAAGAAAAACATTTCGACAAGATATGACAAAAATGATAATTCTATGTTAAAATGGTTTAGAAAAGTTAAAAATTCACAAAAAATTTACAAAATGGGAAAAAAGAAAGAAAAAAAGATAAATTGAGTAGAAAAAACTATAAAATATGTCATTTTTTTATGTATTAAGTATTGCAATAAGTATTTTTTATTGGTATGATAAATAAGGAAATATATAAGCATGTATATTTTAAGGAGTTAAATATGATTGAATTTAGGAATGTGAACAAAACATATATTACAGGAACAGAGGCAGTGCACAATGCAAGCTTTCGCATTGAAAAAGGAGATTTTGCATTTTTAGTTGGTTCATCTGGTTCAGGAAAATCAACACTAATTAAACTGATTTTAAAAGAGGAAGAACCTACTTCAGGAACCATTATTATCAATGGAAAAGATACTACTTTTTTAAAACAAAGTAGAGTTCCTTATTTAAGAAGAAGCATGGGAATTGTGTTTCAAGACTTTAGATTATTACCAGATAAAACAGTATACGAAAATGTTGCCTTTGCAATGTATATTGTAAAAGCAACACCAAGACATATCAGAAGGCAAGTACCAATGGTATTATCCTTAGTTGGATTAAGTGAAAAAGCAAAAATGTATCCAAATGAATTGTCTGGAGGAGAGCAACAAAGAGTGGCATTAGCAAGAGCATTAGTAAACAATCCCACCATGTTAATAGCAGACGAACCAACTGGAAACCTTGACCCAGATACAGCATGGGAAATTATGACATTGTTAAACGAAATCAATATGCGAGGAACAACCGTAATTGTTGCGACACACGCAAAAGATATCGTAGACAAAATGAAAAAAAGAGTCATTCAGATTGAAAAAGGCAACATAGTAAGAGATGATAAAAAGGGTGGTTATGACGGTGAGATATAATGTAATAAGTTATTTAATTGGGGAAGGTTTACGAAATGTATTCAAAAACAAGAAATCAACAGTATCAGCACTCACAGTTATGTGTTTGTGTATGTTAGTTTTTGGAATGTTTTTTATGATTGGAGAAAATATAGACTATACGGTTAAATCAATTGAAAAAGAGCAAGGGATAGCCGTTATGTTAAACTTAAATGTTTCAACAGAGCGAGTACAAGAAATAGGAACACAATTAAGTCAAATACAGGGAATCAATACAATTGATTATGCTTCCAAAGAGGATGCCTTAAATATTATGAAAGAAGAATTGGGAGAGGCAGCTTGGACGTTAGATGCACTAGAAGCAGAAGCTTTTCCAGATTCGTATAATATTACACTAACCAATTTGGAATTAAATGGACAAGTACAAGAACAAATCAGGCAAATTGTAGGAGAAGATTTGGATGAGATAAGAAGTAGCAATGACACTATAGAAACACTAATTGGAATAGGAAAAGGAATTCGAATTTCTACTTTTATCTTGCTAGCAATATTAGTAGTTATTTCTATTGTTATTATTTCTAACACAATAAAGCTTACAGTACATGCAAGAAGAAAAGAAATTTCTATTATGAAGTATGTAGGAGCAACCAACAGCTTTATTAGATGGCCATTTATTATAGAAGGTATTACAATAGGGCTTGTTTCAGCATTAATTACTATTTTAATTGTAGGCTTAGTTTATAACACAGCCGTGACAAATCTATTAAATATTGATTTAATTAAATCATTAGGAATGTCATTTGTAAGTTTTGCAGATATGTTTAATTTAATGTTAAGTGTCTATATGATACTAGGAATTGGAATTGGAATTGTAGGAAGTTCTATTTCCATGAGAAAATATTTAGAAGTATAGGAGTGAATCAAATGAAAAAAATATTATCAGTATTTATTTTAATTATTTTTATCTTATCAATGACTTGTTACTCGTTTGCAACTTCAGTGAATGATTTAACAAATCAAAAGACTGATATAACAAACCAAAGGAAAGATGCAGAGCAAAAAATTGACCAATTGGAGCAAGAAAAAGACGAAACATTATCACAAATTAATGAATTAAGTGATAAAATAGCAGACAGTGAAAGAGAATTAGAAAATTTGGGAAATCAAATAAAAGAACTAGAAGCTTCTATTAAAACAACAGAAAAAGAACTACAAGAGTCAGAAGAGAAATATCAAAAACAACAAAAAATGTTTGAGGCCAGAGTCGTAGCACAATATAAAGCAGGTAAGACATCTTATCTAGATGTGCTATTAGGTTCTGATAGTTTTACAAGTTTCTTATCTAAATACTACTTATTGGGAAAAGTAGCAAAAGCAGATAATGCATTATTAGATTCGATTGAAGCAGAAAAACAAAAAATAGAAAGAACAAAAGCAGAGTTAGAAAAGAAAAAATCAGATGTTAAAACAGCAAAAGCAAATCAAGAAAAAACAAATGTAATATTAAAAAATACAAAAGTACAAAAAAACAATCAAGTAGCAAAATTATCAAAAGAACAAGCTGATTTACAAAAACAAATTGATGAATATGATGCAGAAATGAAAGAACTCGAAAGATTAATCAAAAAGGCAGAGGAAGAAGCACAAAAAGGAAATGGAAATAATAATTTTACATACACAGGTGGACAACTAGCATGGCCAATTCCAGGTTATAACAATATCACATCAAATTATGGAATGAGAATTCACCCAATTTATCATGTACCAAAGTTACATACAGGAATTGACGTAGGAGCACCAAAAGGAGCAAGCTTTGTAGCAGCAGAAGATGGAGTTGTAATTTTGGCAAAATATAATGGCGGATATGGAAATTGTGTTATCATTAATCATGGAAATGGAATTACTACATTATATGGACATGGAACTTCAATCCTAGTTTCTAATGGACAAACAGTAAAAAGAGGACAACCTTTATTAACAGTAGGTTCTACTGGAACTTCTACAGGAAACCATGCACATTTTGAAGTAAGAAAAAATGGTTCACCAGTTGACCCATTACCATATTTGAAATAAAATAAGAAAAATTAGGACTTTAATGAGGAAGATAAAAAGTCCTAATTTTTAATCTATATATAAAAAACATAAGAGGAAACAAAAGACTTTTTTAGAAGTCTAATATTATTATGGCAAATTTTAAAAAAAATATACTATAAATTTAAAAAAGTAGTATAATATTATTATCACTTAAAAAGTAGGAGGAAAATTTTATGGAGAAAAGACAAAAAATTTATAAATATATTATGCTAGTAGTAATCGTTGCAACCATTACTTTTTTGTTAACATCGATTTGGGTGTATAAAACAATAGAAGGAAAAGGAAAATATATTTATGTGACAGCAGACAACTCAGAAATTGGAAATACTTTAGCAACTTTTAGAAAATTAATTGATCAAAAATTTTTAGGAGAAATTAAAGAAGAAGATTTAGTAAATGGTGCGATAAAAGGTTACATAGAAGGATTAAATGATCCATATACAGAATATTTTACAAAAGAAGAAATGGAAGAGTTTACAGTAGATGTGTTTGGGAATTTTGTTGGAATTGGTGTTAATATGTTAAACAACACAACAGATAATACGATTTTGGTACTTTCACCAATTAAAGGTTCACCAGCAGCTACTGCAGGAATTCGAGCAGGTGATATTATAACCAAGGTAGATGGAGTGGCCTATAAAGGAGAAAATTTGTCAGAGGCATCTAGCAAAATAAAAGGAGAAAAAGGTACTACTGTTAAAATTGAGATTTTGCGTGATAATCAAACTATGGAATTTGAAATCAAAAGAGATAGTATAAAAATCAACCATGTAGAAGGAGAGGTATTAGAAAATAATATTGGTTATTTATCTTTAAATACATTTGACGATGGTTGTGCAGAAGAATTTGAAGCACAATATAAAGAATTAGAAAAACAAAATATAAAAGCATTGATTATTGATGTTCGAAACAATGGTGGAGGATTAGTAGACGAAGCATTAGAAATTGCTCAATTAATGGTGCCAAAAGGAAATACAATGTTAATTACCGTTAACAAAAATGAAAAAGAAGAAATAGAAAAGTCAGAAAAAAATCCAGTTATACAAATGCCAATTGTGGTGCTTACGAATGAAGGAACAGCAAGTGCTTCTGAAATATTAGCAGGGGCATTAAGGGATAATAAGAAAGCAAAAACAGTAGGAACCAAGACTTATGGAAAAGGGGTAATACAAGAATTAATTACCTTAAAAGATGGAAGTGGTATCAAAATTACAACATCAGAATATTATACACCAAATCGAAATAAAATTAACAAAGTGGGAATTGAGCCAGATGTAATGGTAGAATTATCAAAAGAAGCACAAAATTCACTTACGTTAGATAAAAGAAATGATACACAATTACAAAAAGCAATCGAAGTATTAAAAAGTGAAATGTAGTAGAGGAAATTGATTTTTGTTACAAAGATAAATCAAAACACTTGACAAATTGGAGAAAACAGATATAATAGTAATAGAGTAGATAAAAACGAGGAAAAAGAGGAGTACGAGTAAACTTACTAAAAGGGAGTAAAAGCCATGGACTGAGAGCTTTTATAAGAAAAAGATACTTGGAAGTAGCTTTGGAGTTGATATTTCGAATAAGGATAGTAGAAATATCCGTTTAAGCAACGTTAAAGGCTAAGCTAAGATATTATAGAAATATAATAAGTAAGGTGGTACCGTGAGTGAGACCTCGCCCTTATATAGGGTGAGGTTTTATTGAATTTTGAGGGAAGTGTTGAGGGAAAAAGATTAGAAGCAGGAACAAGAAGCGTCCCAAATGGTCCAAAATGGACCAAAAAGAACCGTCCCTAATGGAGGAGGAGTTTATTATGAATGAGAAGTACGAGCCAAAGGATTTTGAAGAGAAAATTTATCAAGAGTGGAATGAGAAAGGGTATTTTACACCAGTGGTAGATAAAACGAAAATACCATATACGATTGTAATTCCACCACCTAATATTACAGGTAGGCTACATATGGGGCATGCCTTGGTTAATACATTACAAGATATTTTGATTCGCTATAAAAAGTTGAGAGGTTTTAATACATTATGGATTCCAGGAACAGACCATGCTTCGATTGCAACAGAGGTTAAGATTGTAGAGAAGTTAAGAGAGGAAGGTACAACGAAAGAGGAGATTGGTCGAGAGGAGTTTTTAAAAAGAGCATGGCAATGGAAAGAGGAGTATGGGGGAACGATTACAAACCAAATTAAGAAGTTGGGGTGTGCTTGTGATTGGACAAGAGAGAGATTTACATTAGATGAAGGTTTGTCAAAGGCTGTTGTCAGCGTTTTTAAGAAGATGTATGATAAAGGGGCAATTTATAAAGGAAAAAGGATGATAAATTGGTGTCCAACTTGTAAGACTTCGATTTCAGATGCTGAGGTGGAGTTTGAGGAGGAGGCTTCGCATTTATGGCATATCCGTTATTATACCAAGGATGGAAAGAATTATGTTACAGTTGCAACGACTAGACCAGAAACGATGTTGGGAGATACAGCAGTAGCAGTTCACCCAGAGGATGAAAGATACAAAGACATGGTAGGAAAAACAGTGGTGGTGCCAATTGTTAATCGAGAAATTCCAATTATAGCAGATGAGTTTGTAGAAAAGGAATTTGGAACTGGTACAGTAAAGGTAACACCAACACATGATAATAATGATTATGAAGTAGGAATCAAACACAACCTAGAATTTATCGAAGTGTTTGATGAGGCAGGTATCATGTTAAATGTTGTTCCAAAGTATGAAGGAATGGAGCTTTTAACAGCAAGAAAAGCAATTGTAGAGGATTTAAAGAAATTAGGAGCATTAGAAAAAACAGAAGAATATACCCATAATGTAGGAAAATGTTATCGTTGCCATAAAACAATTGAGCCTAGAATATCAGAGCAATGGTTTATGAAAATGGAAGATTTGGCAAAACCAGCATTAAAAGTAGTAAGAGAAAAACAAGTTAAATTTGTACCAGAACGATTTGAGAAAACGTATTTTCATTGGATGGAAAATGTAAGAGATTGGTGTATTTCGAGACAATTATGGTGGGGACACAGAATTCCTGCATACTATTGTAAAGAGTGTGGAGAAATTATGGTAGAAGAAAGTAAACCACAAATGTGTACAAAATGTGGAAGCAAAAACATAGAACAAGATGAGGATACCTTGGATACTTGGTTTAGTTCTGCTTTATGGCCATTTTCTACCATGGGTTGGCCAGAAGAAACAGAGGATTTAAAATACTTTTATCCAACCAATACCTTAGTGACAGCCTATGATATTATCTTTTTCTGGGTAGCTAGAATGATTTTTTCTAGTCTAGAGCATATGAAAGAAATTCCATTTGATACAGTATTTATGCATGGATTAGTAAGAGATGCACAAGGAAGAAAGATGTCAAAATCATTGGGAAATGGAATTGACCCATTAGATATTATTAAGGAATATGGAACAGATGCTTTAAGATTTTCGTTGGTACAAAACATGACATTAGGAAATGATATTAAATATTCAACGGATAAAGCAGGTGCAGCTAAAAACTTTGCCAATAAAATTTGGAATGCTTCTAAATTTGTTATGGCAAATTTGGAAAAAGAAAAAGAGACAATAGAAGAGTTAGTAAAACAAGAAGGAGAGAGTAGCGCAAATACTCAAAGTGTATGGGAGCAATTAGAACTACAAAGGGAAGATAAGTGGATTATTAACAAATT
>CAOJXM010000059.1 GCA_948465625.1 uncultured Clostridium sp.
GTAATATTTTATTTTCATTTTTTTCGATTAGAAAGTCGCTATGTTCTCTTTGAGACGTTGCAGACATATCAAAAATATTTTCTTCTTTAAATGATTTATAATTTTTAAATCGAAACTGTATCAACATAATATTCACCTCTTGCACTCTATTTTATCACCTCCTGCCCAAAAAGTAAAGTTTTTTGGAGATTTTGTCTCAGTTTTTTAATATTATTTGCATATTTTTTAATATTATTCGTATTTTTTTGTTTTAGAACGTTTTTTACATAGTTAAAGAAGGGTTGGTAACACCAACCCTTCTTCTTTGAAACTTCACTTACTATCTTCGATAGTGACCTCTTCCACTATCATCATACCACCATCCATCAATCTGCTCATTTCGTGCCATAACGCCATTGGAATAGAAGTAATAATCAGAACCACCAATATTCCACTGTCCAGTAATCATTTGCCCTTCTTTAATTCCGTTGGTCGCTTGTGGATACAAATAGTACCAACATCCATTGTAATCTTGGAACCAACCTTTTCGCATGGCTCCTTCTGGTACTCCTGTTGAACTGTTCGTGCTTAAATAGTACCAACGTCCATCACCTGCTTGGAACCAGCCTTTTTGCATAGCTCCATTGGAGGGAGATAAATAGTACCAATATCCGCCATTCAGTAGCCATCCCGTTAACCTGGTACCGTCATTGTTGTAAAAATACCAGGTACTGTTTTCCCTCTGCCATCCTGTTCTTTTGTAGGTTGGTCCTCCAGACGGTCCATACGATGGTCCACAAGAGGAACCTGGATTGTAGTAATCGTCATTCACATCATTTTTATCATAATTTAAAGTGATGTGTTCATCTTCGCAATAATAGTAAAGTTCTGTCCAGTCATCAAAATAATCTGATTCTACATAATCACTTTTCCCTTCTCCGTCTTCAAAAGTAACTCTCACTTTAAACCAAAAATCCTTTTTATTCCTGTCGTAATAATGTTCTGCCAATTTTCTTACAAAGTCATATTTTGGCTTTTTTGTTGTTTCACTGACTATTTTCGTACTCCCTTTATACAAAACAAATTGATATTGTTTTGCATAATCCATTTGTGTACACTTCGCTATTCCAACATTGTCCTCGTCCCACCAAGCATTTTCTGGTGCTTCTAAGTCTCCTCTTATGGTGTAATCAATTTCTAAGATTAAATCCTCTGCCTCTATTCTGTACTTATACAACTTCGCACCTGAACCAGAAATGGTAATACTGTTCCTTCCATTTCTTAAAAGAATCCGCCGTCCTTCTTCTGGCGTAATTGTTACTTTTGCTCTTACCTTTTGCCCTGCCTGCAAACCGTCTGTCTTGTTCCACTCTACCTCTGTTACATCGTACTTACTGGAACCGCTTTGTACATCTGGAAGTGATAAGTCGCCAGTAGCTCTTACCTTGATGGTAACCTCTCTGATGTCTGCTGCTGCCAGTGCCGTCATGCTAGTCATGCACAGCATGATAAGGGTGATTACTACAGTAAGTAACCGTTTCATTTTTCTTGTTGTCGCGTTTGTCATAATGCTTTCTCCTTTCTTTTGGTATCTGCTTATTTTAGCAGATAAGTCTAGTTGTTATTTTCGTCTGCTTCCTTGCCGACTATACACTCATTTTACCATATTATGTTATTCTTGTCAATTTAAAAAGGGAACCCAATGGGTTCCCTTTTTAAATTGCTATTACCGAAGTTCAATTTTTTTGCTGTTGCAATATTCCTTTAAATCTTTCCACATGGTAGTGGTAAAATCTTGGGAAGCATTGAAGTTACTTGCTTCTACTCCTTCTTTGTCTGAAGTTACCTGGACTGTAAAATAATACGAATCATTATTCCTTCTGGAATAATTGTCTGCCAATTCATGCACAAAGTCATACTTTGGCTGTGTATTTTTTACAGTTGCAATTGCTTCTCTACCTCTATATAAGGTAAAAATGTATTCTTTGGCATGTTCTACTTCTGTACACCTTGCCATTCCTGCCTTATCGGCTTTGTCATCCCAGTATGTTGCTACTGGTGCTTCTAATTTACCAGGTATATGGTAATCAATCTCCAAGGTAAAAGTTTGCCCTTTTCTGGAATATTTATACAGGCTTGCATTTCCATGCAAATTGACACTCTTCCCACCTTTAGGTAATACTAAAGTACAACCATCTGTTGGAACAATTGTAACTTTGGCAGTGGTTCGCTCACCCTCCTTTAAATTCTCTGTCTTCTCCCACTCTATATGGGTAATTTTGCTACCACAGCCAGTGGATAAATACGGTAAAGCATTAGGACCGCAACTCTCTATATAAACATCAATGTTTGTGTAGTCACCCATCTGGGTGCTAATGTTGTCGCCCTTTCCACTCCGATAGTAGAATGTCTCAATCCATTGTTTTTCCTCAAAACAATTAGATGCATCACTCTTTCTGCTTGTCCCCTGACTATCGGTTGCCTGTACTCTTACATAAAAGGAATCGTTCCACCTCTGGTTGAAGTACTGGGCTAAGTCTTTAGCAAAATCATACTTAGGCTCTTTACTGGTACCTTCTGTAATCACTTTCTCCCCTTTATAGAGAGTAAACTTATATTCCTTTGCCCCCTCTACATCACTGCATCTGGCTATTCCAGCCTTATCTGCATTGTCGTCCCACCAAACTGCTGCCGGTGTTTTGGCTGCATAGGCTACCAGATTAGGCTTGCAAAATATTACCAGAGCCAGAACCATTACCACTACAAACCGTCTCATAAAACCTCTTTCTGTTTTGTTCATCATAACAATTCTCCTTTCTTGTTAGCTTATTTTAGCTAACAACCTCTCTATTTTTTATTTGTCTGCTTGATTGCCGACTATACCTTTATTTTACCACATCATCCTACTTTTGTCAATTTCACAAAAGCCAAGAACACCTATTTATCAAGCATTCTTGGCTCCTTTTTATGCTATAGAAAAAAGCTTTCCTACTATCCCTCTATTGTTACCTTTTCTATGGTTTGCTCTATCTGCAAATCTTTTGAAATATTTTTGGCTACTTTTATAAAGTTCTCCTCTATATCTGTTAAAAATATCTTATTGGGTAAGCTTCTTTTCGCATCATTTCTTAAGTAATTTTCCTCTAGATAATTTTTCAAATAACTTGCTATTCTTGTTCCTGTATTAATAATTTCTACCTGTTGCTTCAACTCTTCTTCCATAATTTCTTGAAACAATGGATAATGGGTACATCCTAAAATCAATTGATCCAATTCTTTTTCTTCAAACACCTTCATATACTCTCGTATGGCTTCTTTTGCTACTTGGTTCTTCGTCCATCCTTCCTCTGCCATAGGTGCTAATAACGGACAAGCTTGATTAATTACCTTTGCTTCTGGCAATGCCTCTTTTATTTGCTTTTCCCATGCTCCGCTTCGAATGGTTCCTTCTGTTGCCATTACTCCAATGGTAAGTTTTTCTTTTTTTCTTTCTTTTTTTATACTTTCCACTGTTGGTTGAATAATTCCCACAATTGGAATTTCAAAATTCTCTTTTAAACTTTCTAATGCTTGACTGGTAGCAGTACCACAAGCAATCACTAACATTTTTATATCTTGCTTTACCAAAAACTGAGCACATTTATTGGAAATTCGAATAATATTTTCTTTTGATTTGCTACCATAGGGAAAATTTTTAGTATCTCCTAAATACAAAATATTTTCATTGGGCAATTCCTTTATCATCTCCGAATAGACTGTCATTCCCCCTACGCCAGAATCAAAAATCCCAATTGGTCTTGCATCCATTTTCTCTTGCCTCCCTTATTTTCTAAGTTCTGCTTGCAATTCTTTTTCTAAATTATGAAGCATTTGCTCCATTACCTCATTTACTTCTTCATCGGTCAAGGTTCTTTCCTTAATTCTAAAGGTTAATGCATATGCTACACTCTTTTTATTTTCTCCTAATTTGGCATCACGATATACATCAAATAGTTCCATACTTTCTAACAATTTTTTACCTGACTTTTGAATGATTTTTTCAATTTGTGCTACTTCTACTTCTTCGTTTACCACTACTGCAATATCTCTAGTTAATGCAGGAAACTTTGGAATTTCTACATATTTTTTTGTTGTTTTTGCATATTTTACCATTTTTTCTAAATTAACTTCTGCTAACACTACTTTTTGAGAAATATCATAATTTTCCAGTACCATTGGATGTACTTCACCAAAAGTAGCAATTACATCCACCCCAACTTTTAGGTTGGCTGTTTTTCCTGGATGATAACTCTTATTGTTTTCTTCTCTTACTACATCATATCTTGCAACTCCTGCTGTTTTCATTATATTTTCTACCATTCCTTTTAATACATAAAAATCAGCATTCTTTCCATACATTCCAATCGTAATGATACTATCTTCTTCTGGTACTTCTTCTTGTTCTATTACTTGGTTTTTATTTTTATACGTTCTTGCAATCTCAAACAATTCTACCTCTTTATTCTTTTTAGAAGCATTAAAAGCTAACGCTTGCATCATACTTGGTATCGTTGAAGTTCTCATAATCGTATAATCCTCACTTAATGGATTTTTAATGTGAATTACTTCATCACTTAACTCTACTTCTGATTTTTCTAAATCCTCAGATGTTAAAAATCCATAAGTACAAATTTGAGACAAACCACTATTTACTAATAATTGTTTTATATCATCTTCCATTTTCTGCTTTTTTGTTTTTACCCCTAAAGTGGTATCTGCCTTGATTAAAGTTGTTGGTAATTTATCATACCCATAAAATCTTAAAACTTCTTCTGCCAAATCCGCTACATGCTCTATGTCTGTTCTAAAATAAGGTGCTGTTACCATTCCTTTTTCTACTTTCATTCCTAGCTTTTCTAATGTACTTATCATATCTTGCTCTGGTATTTCTAATCCAATTAAACCATTGATTCTTTTTACATCCAATTCTACTTGATGAACTGATTGCTTAGTTGGATATACATCAATCATTCCCTCGATGCTTTCTCCTGCACCAACCATCTCTACCAACTCTACTGCTCGATTAACTGCTCTTATTGCATTTTCTGCAGACAATCCCTTTTCATAACGAGAAGAAGCTTCTGTTCGTAATCCAACCTTTTTAGCTGTCATCCTTACACTTGCTCCGTTAAACACAGCTGACTCAAATACAACTGTTGTTGTATCTTTTTCGATTTCCGAATTTTGTCCTCCCATCACACCAGCAATGGCAACAGGTTTCTTAGCATCTGCTATTACTAGCATTTCTTCTGATAAAGTTCTTGCTTGGTCATCTAATGTTACAATCGTTTCTTCCTTTTTGGCTCTTCTTACAATAATCTCTTTTCCTTCAATCGAATTGATATCAAAAGCATGCATTGGTTGCCCCATTTCTAGCATAACATAGTTTGTAATATCCACTATATTATTAATGCTCCTTACACCACATGCAGCTAATCTCTTCTTAAGCCATGTTGGCGAAGCTCCTATCTTCACATTTTTTACCATTCTAGCAATATAGCGATAACATAAATCTGGTGCCTCAATTTTTACTCTTAACCCTTCTAACTCTTCCTTATTCTCTACTTTCTTCTCCTCTATATTTTTACGTGGATTTTTAAACTCTGTATGCAAAGACACAGCTACTTCTCTTCCTAAACCTTCCATTGATAAACAATCTGGACGATTTGGTGTAATTTCAAAATCCAAAATATCCTCTCGTAAATCCAAAACCTCAACAATATCTTGCCCTAGCTTACTTTCCTCTTCCTTTGGCAAAATCATAATACCATGTTCAATTTGCCCTGGATAATTTGCCAAATCCAAGTTTAACTCTCCAACCGAGCACATCATGCCACAAGAATCCACTCCACGTAACTTTCCTGCTTTAATCTTTACACCACCAGGTAGTTCTGAGCCATCTTTTGCAATTGGTACAATGTCTCCTACCTTCACGTTGGTAGCTCCTGTAACAATTTGTAAAACCTCCTCTTTTACATCCACCTTTGTCACAATCAACTTATCTGCATCTGGGTGCTTTTCTATCTCTAAAATCTTTCCTACTACAACATTTTTGATATCCTTTCCTTTTTCCTCTATTGTCTCCACCTTAGAACCTGTCATTGTCAAGATATCTGCTAACTCTTTTACTGACACATCAATATCAGCATACTCCTTTAACCATTCTACACTTGCTTTCATAATTTCCTCCTTTTCTCCTCTCCCCCCCATTAGGGACGGTTCTTTTTGGTCCAAGTTGGACCATTTGGGACGCTTCTTCCTTAAAATTGCTTTAAAAATCTAACATCATTTTCATATAATAAACGCATGTCTTCTATTCCATATTTTGCCATTGCAATTCTTTCTACCCCAAAACCAAAGGCAAATCCTGAATATTCTTTGGGGTCAATTCCACAGTTGCTTAATACATTGGGATGTACCATTCCACAGCCTAATAGTTCAATCCAACCTTCGTTTTTACATACTCGGCATCCTTTTCCACCACATACAAAACACGATACATCGGCTTCTGCTGATGGTTCTGTAAATGGAAAGTGATGTGGTCGAAATCTTATCTTGGTATCTTTTCCCAAGCAGTTTTTTACAAACATTTCTAAGGTACCTTTTAAATCTGACATGGCTATATTTTTGTCAACTACTAATCCTTCAATTTGATGAAATACTGGTGAATGGGTAGCATCTACTGCATCTGAACGATATACGGTACCAGGACAAATAATTTTGATTGGTGGTTTTTGATTTTCCATTACTCTTGCTTGCACTGGTGAGGTTTGACTTCTTAATACAATC
>CAOJXM010000060.1 GCA_948465625.1 uncultured Clostridium sp.
ATTTAATATAAAATCGATTTCTAATTGACTCTTTTTCTCATAATACATTAAATCATGATACCTAGTGTTAATTTCTTCTGCACATACATTCTCTAAAATAGCCCCTTCATTTATATATAATTCATCATTTAATATTCCTCTTTGAATTCCCTCTTCATACATCGACATTAAAATCCCTGTATCTCTAACATATATTTTAAAACAATCTAAACGTAGATTTGCTTTTAGCGGTGCTGCTGGCTCTGTAAGATTATAGCAATAATTGATTATTCCAGCATTCTTTAACCATTCAATACTACTACTATATTTTCTTTCTCCAACATTATTCTCACCTTCTAAAATATTTACATAGGAAAATTTTTTATTCTTTCTTGCTAACTGTGCTGGAATACTATCAAATGTATTTAATACTTTTTGTCTAATATTTGTTTCTGCATATTTTACAACATCTAATTTATAATCTTCAATCATCGACTTTTGCAAAGATATTACTTTTCCTAAACTGTTTTCTTTTACATATTCATCTACAATTCTTGGCATTCCCCCTACTATTAAAAACATTTTGAATTGTTTATTAAGTTGCATTAATAGATATTCATCAATTGGTTTTTTATTTTCAAAACATTTTTTTACTTCCAAAATCAAATTTTCTTTTATTCCTACTGCCCATAAAAATTCTTCAAAATCAAGTGGATACATATCTACAATTCTTTCATAACCAACTGGATAAGAAGTTATTTCTTTATAATATAATCCCAATAATGAACCAGACGCTATAACATCAATTCTTTTATCCATTCCAAAACTTTTTAAAGCAACTCGAGCATTTGGGCAACTTTGAATTTCATCTAAAAATAAAATGGTTTTTCCTGGTTTTATTTCTATATTAGGAAATGTTACCTCTAATTTCATAATTAAAGTATCAGCATCTAAATCTCCATTAAAAATGTCTTTTAACGTTGGAGATAAATCAAAATTGATATAAATATAACTCTCATAATTTTCTTTACAAAACTGTTCTATTATAAACGTTTTTCCTACTTGCCTTGCACCTCTTATTAATAAACATTGTTTATTTTCTTCCTTTTTCCAATCCATCAATATTTTTGTTATTTTTCTTTTTAGCATTATCTCACTCACCCCTTATATAGATTATACCATGTTCCAAAAGACTGTGCAAGTTTTTCCTATCACTTTTATTTGTTTGTTGCAAGTTTTTCCTATTACTTTAAAATAAAGTCTGCAATTTTTTATTGCAGACTTTCTCCTTTTTACTCCTCTTGACTACACATATGCTTTCTTGTCATCTCTAGCAAATTCAATTTGCTAAATCCCACAATTTGTGTTTTCGAACGGTCCTTTTTCAAATTCTCTTTTAATATCTGAATAATCTTCTCCTTATTTTCTTCCTCTTGCATATCAATATAATCAATGATAATAATTCCACCAATATCACGTAAGCGAAGCTGTTTTGCAATCTCTACACTTGCCTCTTTATTTACCTCAAATACCGTATGCTCTAAATCTTGATTTCCTGTATACTTACCAGAATTCACATCAATTGCGGTAAGTGCTTCTGTTTTATCAATTGTAATAAATCCCCCACACTTTAACCAAATCTTTCTATTTTCTAATTTCTCAATCTGTTTTTTAATATCATGAATTTCTAGTAAATTCTCCTCTTGTAATTCTACCTTAATTGGTTCCTTCATCTCTTTTACCAGCTTTGCAATTGCCTGATATTCCTGTTTGCTATTTACCGTTATTTTATCGATATTTTGGTCTACTAAATCAATCAAAATCTTTTGTATCATTCCATAGCTTCTCTTTAATAACACAGGTGCCTTTAACTGTTGTTGTGCCTTTTGTGCAATTTCTTCCCATAATAGATACAAAGAATTGATATCCTTTTGTATTTCCTCCTCCTGCTTTCCTAATGCAGAAGTTCGAATAATCGCTCCACAATCATCTGGCAAAGATTGTTCCACAATCTTGGTTAATCTAGTTCTTTCTTCTTCTTTCTCTATTTTTTGTGATACTGTAATAAATGGCGTCTTTGGCATCAACACACAATATCTACCTGGTAAATTCAAATGAGTTGATACCCTTGCCCCTTTTCGATTTGTACCATCTCTTTTAATTTGCACAATTAATAAATCTCCTGGCTTAATTACCTCTTTAATATCCTGTCTTTGTATCACTTGATTAATATCCTCTTGCTTCTCATCCACTTTTTCTAAAATATCCTTTAAATGAATAAACGTATTTTTTTCTTCTCCAATATCCACAAAAGCTGCTTGCATTCCTTTTAACACATTTTGTACTTTTCCTAGATAGATATTCCCCTCTAACCTATGATTATCTACATTTTCATTATACTTTTCTAGCATAATTCCATTTTCCAATAATATAATCGTTTTATTTTTATCCTTATCTACATTAACTATAATTTCTTTCATATTGCTTACTTATTCCTTTCTGCTTCTAATTATACTGATTCATGGCTAAATCAATTCCACTCTTAATCATTTCCTCTACTGCCTCTTTTGCACATATCACACCTTGATTTAATATCTCTTTTTCTTCCTTCGTTAACTGACCTATCACATAATTAATCTGATCCTCTTGCTGAGTTGGTCTACCAATTCCCACTCTTACTCTTGCAAAATCTTGTGTAGCTACTTCTGCCACTACTGACTTCATTCCATTATGGGACCCTGGTCCTCCCTTTTTTCGAATTTTGATTTCTCCTTTATCTACATCCATATCATCATAAATCACAATCAAATTCTCTTCTTCTATCTTATAAAAATTAACAAACTCTCTTACTGCTTGTCCACTTAAATTCATATACGTTTGTGGTTTTATCAGTATAACCTTTTTATTCTCTATCATACCACTACCATAAATCGCATTAAACTTCATTCGGCTCATCTCTATCTCATGTGCTTTTGCTAACTCATTAATCACATCAAATCCCATATTATGCCTCGTATTACTATACTCTTCCTCTGGATTTCCCAATCCTACTATAAGATACATAATCTTGTCACCTCGCCGATTTATTATAGCACATCCTTTTCAAATCTGCAAATGTCCCCATTAGGGACGGTTCTTTTTGGTCCAAGTTGGACCATTTGGGACGCATTTCTTCTTATTTCTATTCTACAATCTACAAAAAATCTCGCCTAAGCGAGATTTTTTCTTATAATCTTTTATATTTTTTTGTTTCCACTTGTGGCAATTTTAATGGATTAAAAGTTTCTCCATCAAATACTTTTACCTCTACAGACCTTGTTAGTACATCTTTATAGCTATATGTAACATTTCTGTTATTTTCATCATATTTCACTACAAATAACTCTGGGTATGTTTTTTCTATTGTTGCTTCCTTTTCAAAAAATTTACTTCTTCCAAGCGTACCTTTTACAATTATCTTTTGTCCTATTTTTTCAGTTATGTCAGTCTTCAAATTTGTGATATCATCTTTGTAAATCATTTCATCACCCATTTCTTTATTATGTTTGGATTATATCATTTGTGTTGTAAAATGTCAAAAAAGGTAAGCGGTCATTTTCCTGATTTTTCCGCTTACCCGTAGGATTTATTTAGTTTTATTACATTTGTATTACATTAATGTTACAAGGTTGTTACATTATGTCTCTTACCTCTTGCCCCTATCCCATTAATGCCATCTTTGCCATCTCTTAGTTCATTTTCTATATCATTTATTGTTACATATTTATATTCATCGGTAATGGCTACTTTTTCTGCTACTACTAATGGATCCATAAAATCAATCAAAACTCTAGCTGGTGATGAAGCAAAATTTGCTCCTGCAGAAACCAATGCCTCATAATAACTTTGACAAGCACCTGCAAATATGACTAAATCCTTACCTGATTTTTGAACCCATCTTTTTGCTTGTATTACTGTGTTGATAAAATACCTAGAATTTCTATAATTATAAATATCATTATAGCCAGTTCCTTTACGAATCATACCGGTCGTGACCAGTAATCACTAGGATATCTGGATGATATCGATTTAACAAATCGGTTACTACATATTGTTGTTTACTTTCTGGCACATTTCTCACCACTGCTTTTAGTCCCACTTTTTTATAATATTTTGTTGATTTATCACTATATTTTTTATCTCCATCTAGGTGTAAAATGAATCCTGTTTCCTCACTCCCTTGCGACCTCCCAAGAAATCTTTTTTTGATTGGTTGCTGTAGTTTTTTTGCACATTCTCTTACTCTTTCTTCTAACTTCGTTTCTAGGCTCCTAAGGTTGTTGTCTATCCTTTCTTGTTCAATTAATACTAAATCTTCTATTGGTGCATCTGCTTCAATTCGAATGGTCATTCCTTTTAATATGACAACTTTTTCTCCATTTGCTTTGTTAATTACTTTTTGTACTCGAAACAATATATCCTTTCCATATGAAATTCTTCCTACTATATCACCTTTTTTTATTTTATCCATAAACTCACCTCATTACAATCAGGTTATTATATTCTATGTCGAAAATTGTAATTTGGTGAGTTTATTTATCTATTTATTTCATTATTTTATTGTAACATCATTCCATAATTTTGCATAAACCAAGCTTGTGCATCAAATGGTGTTAATGTTTCTGGCATGCCATAATCAATTCCAAATGTCTCTACACTCATACGAGTAATCACTGGCGGATTCACTGGCTTATCTGTTGTTGTTTCCTCTCCTGTTTCCTCATTCTTTTCTTTTGCAAGTTCTAATTTTTCTATTTGGTGTACAATCTCCATTCCCTCAATTACTTTACCAAATGGTGTATAAATTCCATTTAATGATGGTGAATTTTTTGTCATAATAAAAAATTGTGAACCTGCTGAATTATAGCTTTCTGCTATTAACTGACTACTATAGTTTGTATAATCTGCTCTTGCCATAGATATTACACCTTCTTCATGTCTTAGTGTATTTGCTTTATTTCCATTAGCTAGCATTTCTCCTTTTATGGTATATGCATCTTCTGGCTTTGACTCATCTAAATCTTTTAATGTTGGATTTCCTGTTCCATCTCCATTTTTATCCCCACCTTGTATCATGAAATTTTCTACTACTCGATGGAATGTTAAACCATTGTAAAATCCATTGTTGGCTAATTTAACAAAATTAGAAACGGTATTGGGAGCAATTTCTGGATATAGTTCTACTTTTATTGTACCATATCCTTCTATTTCCATTGATACAATTGGATTTTGACTTTTGTATGTAGCCTTTCTATAATAACCATATGCTAATCCCCCTATTAATGCTACTACTAAAATAATTGCTATACTTGTAATAATTTGCTTTGTTTTCATAATCTTTCCTCCTAAAATTTATTTTATCTTAAATTATAATTTTTACTATTTTCTCTTTGCCTGCTGTGTCAACTACTTTTACCTCATACTCTCCTGTTTGTGTTACTTCTATATCGAATTTATTTGTCATTCTCCAATTAGGACTCGAACGCAGTTTATAGTAGATGCCCT
This sequence comes from uncultured Clostridium sp., assembly GCA_948465625.1. Classification (GTDB taxonomy): domain Bacteria; phylum Bacillota; class Clostridia; order TANB77; family CAG-508; genus CAOJXM01. The sequence continues at coordinate 5,524 of CAOJXM010000060.1, forward strand.
CTAATCCTACTCGTTCTGAACTATACTTCACATTCTTTATGATAATTCTCCATCTACCTTCTTCTATTTTCGTCTTCTCCAAAGTAAAGGAAGGTTCAGCCGTAGTATCTGGTGTCTTTTGTTGTACATTTCTTCCTATATAAGCTGACATCTCTTCTAATTTATAATACTTTTTGTCTGCTATTTCAATTCCCTCATAACTAATTACCTCTCTTGTGTCATAATTAATTAATACGGTCTGTGTTACATTATTAAGTTCTAACTTTTCTAAATCTTCTGGTGTATAATATTTAAACCCTTCTTTTGCTGTTGTTCCTAATGCCTGATTTAATTTTGTTTGGTCCAAACCAGAAACATTCCTTCCAATTCCATCATAATAACTCTTGTCGGCTGCACTCAATTTTCTCTTTTCATAAATCGTATTTACTTTAGCCTGTATCATTTGTAACTCCGAAATAAATGCTTGTTGGTTTGCCGTATCAAGTCCAGTACTTCCACTATTAATAGCTGTTATTGCAAGAATTCCTAATACCACTACACTAACAATTAAGATAACTAATGTGACACCACTTTCTTGTTTTACTTTTTCCATATGCAATTTCTTCTCCTCCTCTTTTGTTATAACATTAAATTATCAAATACATATTGCTCCTGCATTCTTTTTAAAGATTGTTTAATGTTCCTTGCCCTTACCTCTCCAATTCCTTCTACCTCATCTAATTTGGGAATATCTGCTGCTAAAATATGTTGAAAAGATTTAAACGCTTTTACCAAATTTTCCACAATATTGCTTGGCATTCTTGGTATTTTATCTAAAATTCGATATCCTCTTGTATAAACCGCTACCTCATCATAATTATCAAACAAGTCATACCCTAAAATTTTAGCAATATTAGAAGAATTCATCAAGTCCTCATGTGGTAAATTAATAATTTCATCCAATGCTTTTTCTGCTGTTTTTCTTCTTGTCTTTACCATATAATCTTTCACAATCAGCAACTCTTCCTCTTCTAAATCTCCTACTAATTCATCCAGTTGCATCTGTACCAATCTACCCTCTTCGCCTAACTCTGATATACTCTTTTGAACCTCCTCAACCACTTTCATTACCATTTCTGCTCGTTGAATTGCTGTTATTACGTTGTCCAATGTAACAATATCATTAAACTCATACTCGTTTAAAATGCTTAACTTACTATCAAAAACCTTCTTGTACTTCTCTACTGTTTGCAAAGCTTGATTGGCTCTATTTAATAATCTAGATGTATCTTCTAT